>CALDJV010001193.1 GCA_937899305.1 uncultured Cytophagaceae bacterium | reverse complement strand
GTCTAGCAACTAGATATTACACCAAATTTGGATTACTTTATTCTTTCCGTTTTACTATGTAAACAGAATAGGGCTGAAGTTTATCACCCAGTGGAAAAATTTTACACATATTCAATATCAATCTATTATTATTTAATCTTCAAATTATTAACCTACCGAAATGGAAAACAATGGACATCCAAGCACCAATGGTGCTAGTATAGCCGATTGCCCTTATATGGGTGGTGCCGTGGAAAAAACTGGTATCCGTGGAACCAACAACCAAGACTGGTGGCCTAACCAATTAAACCTGAATATTCTTCGTCAACACTCCACCTTGTCTAATCCAATGGGACAAGACTTTAACTATGCCGAAGAATTTAAGAGCCTGGATCTTGCCACAGTAAAGCAAGACATTTATGGAATCATGACGGATTCTAAAGATTGGTGGCCAGCTGATTATGGTCACTATGGACCATTTTTCGTTCGAATGACTTGGCACGCTGCTGGTACCTACCGTATGACTGACGGTCGTGGTGGAGGTGGAACTGGCGCCCAACGTTTTGCTCCCTTGAACAGCTGGCCCGACAATACCAACCTTGACAAAGCGCGCCTTTTGCTTTGGCCTATCAAAAAGAAATATGGCAAAAAACTTTCCTGGGCTGACTTGCTCATTCTAGCCGGTAACTGTGCCTTGGAATCTATGGGTTTCCAGACATTTGGCTTTGCCGGTGGACGCGAAGACATTTGGGAAGCTGAAAAAGACATTTACTGGGGTTCTGAGCAAGAATGGTTGGCAGACAAACGCTACAAAGGTGAGCGTGAGTTAGAAAATCCATTGGGTGCGGTACAAATGGGATTGATCTATGTAAACCCAGAAGGCCCTAACGGTAACCCTGACCCAGTAGCCGCGGCACACGACATTCGTGAGACCTTCGGCCGTATGGCAATGAACGATGAAGAAACAGTTGCCTTGATTGCAGGTGGACATACTTTCGGTAAAACACACGGAGCAGGCGATGCCAAGCACGTAGGTGTAGAACCAGAAGGCGCAGCGATGGAACACCAAGGCCTTGGTTGGAACAGTACGTTTGGTACAGGTAAAGGAGGCGATACCATTACCAGTGGACTCGAAGGAGCCTGGACGACGACTCCTGCCAAGTGGAGCCACGATTATTTCACTCACTTGTTCAAGTATGACTGGGAATTGACCAAAAGCCCGGCAGGTGCTCACCAATGGAAGCCCAAAGATGGTGCAGGAGAAGGGTTGATCCCAGATGCCCACGATCCCAATACTACCCACGCTCCATTTATGTTGACTACCGACCTTGCTTTGAGATTCGATCCTGAATACGAAAAAGTGTCACGTCATTTCTTGGAAAACCCAGATGCATTTGCTGATGCATTTGCTCGGGCTTGGTTCAAGTTGACCCACCGTGATATGGGGCCAAAATCTCGTTACCTGGGACCAGAAGTACCCGAAGAAACTTTGATCTGGCAAGATCCTATTCCAGCAGTTACCCATGAGTTGATCAACGACCAGGATGTGGCTGAATTGAAAGGTAAAATCTTGGCGACTGACTTGAGCGTATCTGAATTGGTATACACGGCTTGGTCTTCGGCATCTACTTACCGTGACTCAGACAAACGTGGTGGTGCCAATGGGGCTCGAGTACGTTTGGCTCCTCAAAGAGATTGGGAAATCAACAAGCCCGCTCAGTTAAGCAAAGTGTTGACTGCGCTGGAAGGTGTTCAAAGTAGTTTTGGTAAGTCGGTTTCTATTGCTGACTTGATCGTATTGGGTGGATGTGCTGCGGTAGAGAAAGCAGCCAAGGATGCTGGTTACGATACCACGGTACCTTTTACTCCTGGTCGCACCGATGCTACCGATGAGCATACCGATGCTGATTCGTTTGCAGTATTGGAGCCTCATGCCGATGCTTTCCGTAACTACAAAAATACCAAGCACACTGCTACTGCCGAAGAAATGATGGTAGATCAGGCGCAATTGCTTTCTTTGACCGCTCCTGAACTCACCGTATTGGTAGGTGGATTGCGGGTATTGGGCAACAACTTTGACAATGCCCAGCACGGGGTATTTACCGACCAAGTAGGCGTATTGAGCAATGACTTCTTTGCCAACTTGATTGATTTTAACATCAAGTGGACTCCTGCCAACGAAGGAGCCGAAGTATACGAAGGTCGTGACCGCTCTACCGGAGACTTGAAATGGACGGGTACCCGAGCCGACTTGGTGTTCGGATCTAACTCTGAACTACGTGCCTTGGCTGAGGTATACGCAGCCGACGATTCAAAAGAAAAGTTTGTAAAAGACTTCGTGGCTGCCTGGGACAAGGTAATGAGCCTAGACCGTTTTGATTTGGTTTAATCGATTTCAATAATAGATGTATAAATATGGAAAGGCAGTTCGGGAACGGACTGCTTTTTTTATGCATTCAACCACAACCTAAACCCACACACCCGAATAGTTCCCTGCATAAAATCCAGGTCATCGGACCGCTGAAAACCCAGTTTTTCGTACATTTTCCAGGCAATTTTCATCGCATTGGTAGAGTGAATAATGAGTTGATCGGCTCCGTTTGCTTGGGCTTTATGGATGCAAGCTTGGGTAAGCAGCTTGCCCAATCCATTACCACGATGAGCCAAATCTACTGCCAATAACCGAAATGCAGCCGTATTTTTCTCTTCAGTGGCCTTTCCCTTGGAGGCATAAAATTGAATGTCATCAAAGTACACCACTGCCCCTCCGATATTGCCACTTGGAGCAACTGCTACCAACAATTCTACTCCCGGATTTTGAGTAAAATCGCCTACATTGGCTAAAGTTTGATAATACTTGGGCTGTTCGTCAGGAGTAGAGAAACCCTCTAACTGAGCATAGGCGTTTACCATCAGCTGTCCAATGTCTTGGTACTCTTGCGGATGGGCATTGCGTAAAGCATATTGCGAAGCAATCATCAAGTTATTTGGTTAAATCCAGGCACATGATTTTTTCGGTTCTTTGGAGTACTTCCATTTCTGAAGGTGCTTCTTTGTCTTTAAAGCCCAATTTGTAATACAATTGGTGTGCTTTGGGCATCCCCATCGTAGTCTGGAGCCAAAGCATACTGGCTTGGTTTTCTATACACCGAGAGATACAACGCTCAATCAGCTTGGTAGCAATACCCAATTGACGGTAATCATTTTTGACAAACAACTTAGCAAACTCAAAACTGTTATCATCTAACATCTTGAGCGCCACACAGCCCACCATTTTGTCTTGGTATTCGGCAAAAAACACAAACCCACCTGGTTTTACATAAGCAATATCCGGATTGTGTAGGGTAAAACGATCTTCGGTTTCTAATGCACCATTCAATACATCTAACAACCAAGGAGCGGCCAATTGATAAAAATGCTTTTTGAGGCTAGGACGATAATCCAATATACAAATGGGTGACCTACGCGCTCCTGTTACTCTTTCATTGAGAGGAACTTTGGTAACTGCCCTATCGACGCGTTGCAAAATATTCTGGATATCAGGGTGGCCATCAGTCATGAGTTGTTCCAACGATTGAGCAAACTTTCTCCACAGAGGCACCAATTGCTTCAGTAGTTTTTGTCCAGTAGTCGACAATTGAATCAACTTGGATCTTTTGTCCCCTGGGTTAGGGGCAACCTCTACCAAAGCTTCTTTTTCCAGCTCTTTCACGATATTTTTTACCGTGATGTGCGAAAAAGAAATTTGACTGGTAATGCCCATTACTGTCTGTGGACCAGTGCTTTGGGCCAATGTATAATACACTGGGAACCAACTTGCTTTGAAATTAATTCCAGCTTCTCGGTAAACTTTGTCGCCATCAATCTGTAGTTTTTCGTATATCCTTCTTAGTCGTGATCCACTTGATAGATAACCAAGCTTATCTATAATGTTAGTCATAAGTCAACTTCTGTATAAAAAATATTTTGCAAATAAGTAAAAGTACTTTTACAATAACAATACCCAAAGCGAAATTCACTTTAAAATTAATACTCAAAGTATTTACAAAACACATTCTATAAAAAAACAAAAGTAATTTTATTTTGTACAAACGATTCACCCTGTTTTTATGCACAGCACAAGATTTAAACTATTGAGGTATCATTAACAAAACATATTTTATATAAGTATATAATATCTTTTATTAATATTTATAATATCCTAACAAAAATGAATCGGATATTGATAAATCTTGGTTTGCCTTCTCCTCTTTATTTTTTTCCTTGTATCTTTGAAATTTGAATCTAAGACAAGAATTGTATACAAATGCAAGCGACTACTCAAACCAATATCACTGATACTCAGGTATTTGACCTGATAGATGCAGAAAAAAAACGACAAGTAGAGGGAATCGAGTTGATTGCCTCCGAAAACCTGGTTTCTGATCAGGTAATGCAGGCAATGGGTACAGTACTGACCAACAAATACGCTGAGGGACTGCCCGGTAAGCGCTATTATGGAGGCTGTGAAGTAGTAGACCAAGTCGAACAGTTAGCCATCGACCGGGTGAAGGAATTATTTGGTGCTACTTGGGCCAATGTACAACCTCACTCAGGAGCTCAAGCCAATGCAGCTGCATTTTTGGCCATGTTGAACCCTGGCGATAAGATTCTTGGATTTGACCTATCTCATGGAGGACACTTGACCCACGGCTCTACCGTCAATTTTTCTGGAAAGATTTACCAACCTTCTTTCTATGGGGTAGAAAAAGAAACTGGACTCATCAACTGGGACACCGTAGAAGCCACTGCCGTAAAAGAGCAACCCAAATTGATCATATGTGGTGCATCGGCTTATTCTCGTGATTGGGATTATGCCCGACTACGTGCCATTGCCGACAAAGTAGGCGCTTTGTTGTTGGCTGATATCTCCCACCCTTCTGGACTCATCGCTAAAGGCTTTTTGAACGACCCTCTGGAATATTGCCATGTAGTAACTACCACCACTCATAAAACTTTGCGTGGCCCAAGAGGTGGTTTGATGATGATGCGCGAAGATTTTGAAAATCCTTTTGGCCTTAAAACTCCCAAAGGCAAGGTTCGCATGATGTCTTCTTTGTTAGATTCTGGAGTATTTCCTGGCACCCAAGGAGGCCCACTAGAGCACGTCATTGCCTCTAAAGCCATCGCATTTGGAGAAGCCTTGACTGACGATTTCAAAAACTATATTGGACAAGTACAGAAAAATGCTCAAGCCATGGCCCAGGCATTTGTAGCCAAAGGTTATGACCTCATTTCAGGCGGAACCGACAACCACTTGATGTTGATTGACTTGCGATCAAAAGGTTTGACCGGAAAGATTGCTGAAAATAGCTTGATCAAAGCCGACATTACCATCAACAAAAATATGGTGCCATTTGACGATAAATCACCATTTGTAACTTCTGGAATGCGGGTAGGAACTCCTGCCGTGACTACTCGTGGATTGGTAGAAGGCGACATGGCCAAGATTGTAGACTTGATAGATATGGTGTTGATGAATCACGAAAATGAGTCTAAAGTGCAAGAAGTGAAAGAGGAAGTCAACCGCTGGATGGGTGCTTACCCCTTATTTACTTGGTAAACAGCTCAAAAAGGGTTCGCATTGTAAAACTGGGTCTTAGGAATAGTTCCAAAATAAATTTATATTCCTTATCACCTATTTTGCAAACCATTTTGTCCTAAATAAAGTATATTTGTAGTCAGAACATCATCTTTGTATTTACAAGGGTGATGTTCTTTGAAGTTTGTGATGTTAATTTATAATTGTCTGCGCCATGAATACACCATTGGATCAAATGGGGGATGACGAGTTGGATGATATGATCAACCAACCTAAGAATGAAGTAACTCAAGCTACCGAAAATACGGAAGAAGAAGCACCAGAAGAAGAAAGAGAGATGTCTTTCGTGGATCATCTGGAGGAACTACGCTGGCACCTCATTCGAGGAATCATTGCCATTGCTGTATTTACGATTGTGGCTTTTCTATCCAAAAGTTTTGTATTTGGGGTAGTAATTTTAGGTCCTTCCAAGTCCGATTTCTGGACATTCAAAATGTTGTGTGAATTTGGCGACCTCATCGGCTCCAAGGCAATCTGTATTGATGGTCTCAAGGTAAAGTTTCAGAATGTAACCATGACCGGGCAATTCATGATGCACATTACCTCCTCGATTGTCATTGGTTTGATCTGTGCTTTTCCTTATTTTTTCTGGGAAATTTGGCGTTTCATAAAGCCTGGGCTATACAAAAAAGAACAAAAGGCTGCTCGAGGTGCTACCTTTTACGTGAGTTTACTATTTGCAACGGGGGTGTTGTTTGGATACTACATTGTAGCTCCACTTTCTATCAATTTTCTCACAAGCTATCAATTGGATGTTCGTATCAACAATGAAATCAACATTGCCTCCTATGTATCAACAATAGCTACCTTGGTATTGGCCTGCGGTATTTTATTTCAGCTACCCGTGGTGGTTTATTTCCTAGCCAGGGTGGGCATTCTCACTCCGGAGTTTATGCGAGCCCACCGCCGTCACTCAGTAGTCATTATTCTCATTTTGTCTGCGGTCATCACTCCACCTGATGTTTTTAGCCAGATTTTTATCGCCATTCCATTGTCTGTATTATACGAGGTTGGAATTGTCATTGCGATACGAGTAGATCGGAAACGACTGCGTGAAATGGCCGATGAAGAGGATGTACAAGTAACTGAATAAGTGATTGCATCAAGAGCAGAAAAAATAAATTTTC
>CALDJV010001192.1 GCA_937899305.1 uncultured Cytophagaceae bacterium | reverse complement strand
AATTTTATGTAGAAATATGTAAATGAAATTAAAATCACTTCATTATAACGGGTATTTTAGAAAATAGTGTCATTCATATTCATCAAAAAGTAGAGGGTCCATCATATATCACCTTCATCGCAGCAAAAAAAGGCGTGAAATACCACTGAATGGGCGCCAGTTTGAACCTTAGAACCTTAAAAAAAGTACTTTTTTGCTGCTTTTATTTAAACCCTGCCCACCACAAGTAATCTAAGGGATAAAGTTTGACATACAAACCCATCAATTTTATTAACAAATTAAACTTTCTCATTGATGATTATGAAACAATCTAGAGCACTATTCACTAAATTATTAGCAGTAACCTTGGTAACAGCCCTGCTATGGAGTTGTAAGCAAAATGAAACCGATCCGGTCACGAATGAGGCCCAAACACAAACCGATAGCAATATTGAAACTACGGCAGAAGTAGAAGAATCAGCAGATGGTTTGGACACCGAAATGACGGAATTGGAGCAATTGATTGGTGATAAAATAGATGCAGCACGTACTTCTGAAACCATCACTTTTAAAAAATGTGCTACTGTAACCATTACTCGAGATGCTACCACCAGTACCCGTACTGTGGTGATTGACTATGGTAATGGTTGTGAAGATGCTACTGCCGCTGAAAATGGAGTAAACATTACCCGTACAGGCAAGCTTACCATTGTATATACTGGAAGGTGGAGAGCTCAAAACACGGTAAAGACCATGACTTTGGAAAACTTTGCGATTGCGATTACTAAAGATGGTCGTACCCTTACCAGAACCGTAAATGGTACGCGTATTGTAACCAACCAAAGCACAATTACCTTTGACTTGGTAAATGGCTTGGGAGGAACCCCTAAATATCGTATTCAAAACGACTTGGTCATTACCCTTCCTCAGTTGGATGCTGACCGTCCAGTACGTGAAGTAACTTACAAGAGTGACAAGGTAAAAACCTGGACCGAAGGTTTTGGTAGTTTGAGCCCTTTTGATGATGTATTTACGGTGACAGGTGGATTTAGTGGAGTAAATCGTAGAGGAGTAGCATACACGGCCGTAATTGAGGATGAGGTGACCCACAAAACCGAATGTTGGAAGAGCTTGGTATTTATGCCCGCTTTGGGTAAAGTAAAATATACCAGTCCCAATGCCGAAGCCACGGTAGATTATGGTGATGGCACCTGCGATCGCAAGGTGACCGTAACCGTAAATGGAAGTACTTATGAGTTTGAGCGGAAATAGTCTGATAAGGTAAATACTAAATATTATAAAATGGGTCCCTTCTGTTATTCAGAGGGGATTTTTTGCTCTAGAATTACTCGCCTGCTTTGATAACGAATGACAAATGAGGTGAGATTGGGTTGTCCATCTTGAGTTTTTTATTTTTTTGGCTATCCCTTCTTATAGTTGAGGTGAGTTCCTGGGATTGAATTGATTTTACTAAGATAAATTGTCATATTGTGAAGAATTAGGAAGATAAAACAATCACTTTTTGGCCCAAAAGACGGGCCCTAAAGCGATTTTACAGTGTAAAACTGGACAAAAAATAAGACATAATTTTTGTGGTGTAAATAATATTCAACTTAATTGATACACATGAAACAGGTTAGATTTTATTTAGGCGTTGTTACTTTTCTGATCATCGGAAATACTTTGCAGGCTCAGCAAAAGGGGAGTGCCGATTCCTTGGCCAAGTTGTATAAACGTTTATTTGCGGTGGAAGCTGCTGCCGAAACTCGCCAGAAAAAATTAGACGATTCACTCAACACCCTCAACAAAACCTACAAAAACCTCGAGCGGTTGATCAAAAAAGACCGTAGTACGTTTGCCCGAGTGTCCAAAACCATTCGAAAATTAACTAAAAAGGACCTGTTAGATGCCAAAAACCGCTACGAAACCAGCCGTACCAGCATTCAAAATACAGCGGATTTTATGGAGGCCTTTAATAATGGCTTGAATGGGGTAGAGGCTTCATTGACTTTTACCGATTATTTCAATGCGATTTCAGAGTTAAACAATCCTACCAATAGTGAATTGGGCTTTTCTCTAGAACAAGAAATGGTACGAGTATTGAACAAAAACATCAGACTAGGACGACGAAAGAAACCTAAATTTTTGAGGATTATTTCTGGTATTATTAAAAATCCCATTACGCAGGCCATCACTTCTATTGTACCTGGGGTGAATTCGATTCAATCGGTGCTTAATTTTGTAAATGGCGTGGCCATGGGAGAAAAAGACATTAGTGTAGGAAACATTACTGGAATACAAAATGGAGTCATCAACTATGTAAAACATTATGAAAACCTCAATCGGGCAAGTGTAAACCTTAATCGAAGTATCAACAGCCTCAAAGTAAGAGCAGAAGGACTTGGCCGGTTAAGCAATGATTTTGTAAAAGATATGGTAGTCACCTTGCACAACGTAAAGAAAAACGACTTAGACAAAGCGTCCTTGAATCAAGTCCTGAACAGGTACTATACTTATCGCATTGTGAGCGAACGCATTAGGTCTATTGAAAACAAAAATAAAAGTGGACGAAGTGGTTTAAACTATGACAAACTCGTAAGCGCCCCCCAATTGGGTTACTCGTTATTGAATCGTCAGAAAGTGGAGTTTATGGCAGAAGAACTGGAAAAAATTTCCATTGAATATATGGCTGCCTTAGACGACCACCACAAAAACATTGTGAAGATTCTAAGAGGAGCAGTAAAATTGAATGGTGACCCCGCTAAGATTGATAAAAAAATTCAAAATTTAAATCAACAGTTTGAAAGGGTAAAAACCACGTACAAAAAAAATGTAAACATAGAAGCTGTAAAGGCAAGAGCAGATCGTATTCCAGCTTATTAAGAAGTAGGCCCGGATGGGATTTTTAAACAAAGTTGAGTATATTATCATTACAATAAATATAACAGGT
>CALDJV010001191.1 GCA_937899305.1 uncultured Cytophagaceae bacterium | reverse complement strand
GGTATAGTTTCTATCCGCTTCCAGTCGGATAATATCTTTGACGGGAGTCACCTGAAAACCATATTTATCTCTCAACACTATCTTTTGATCAGTCTGGTTATTTGCCAGGTTTTGGAACAAAGTTTCCATTTTAAAAGTCCAGTCATTTTGTGGAGTTTCAGGCTCAATTTTATTGACCGCCTCTACCAACTCTTCCGCATCTACGGGCTTCAGCAGGTAATCTAATGCACTAAATTTGATCGCTTTAAGGGCGTATTTTTCGTGCGCTGTGGTAAAAATCACCTTGAAATCAATCATCGGTAATTCATGCAAGAGGTCAAAGCCAGTACCATTGGGCATTTCTACATCCAAAAATACCAAATCGGGGTTGACTTGAGTGATCAAAGTTTTGCCTTCTTGAATATTTGCCGCCTTGCCCTCAAGGCGAAGCTGAGGACAATAGGCTTGTAACAACTCTTCTAAAGATTCCTGAGCATTTTTATTGTCGTCAATGATCAATGTTTTCATAAGCTATAGGTTTATAAAAGCTGGTAAGGCATGCGAAACAACACCTGAGTACCTTGTTCTAAACTGCTCACCTCAAAGTAAATATTCTTTTTCAAACTTTTTTGATACAAAGCAATGCGTTCTTTGGTGATCTGAGTAGCCAATGAACGATGCGTATTTTGTTCCATGGATTGCTGCGCCCTCCCCTGTTCCAAACCAATGCCATTATCGCAAATTTTTAATAAAATAAGCTCTCCATCAAGCCCAAAGTCAATGGTGATCATCCCCCCCGAAGCCATTTGTCCCACGCCATGCTCTACTGCATTCTCGATAAATGGTTGGGCAAACATGGGAGGAATGGCTACTTCTTCGGGGTCTAAGTTTTCGTCTACCGTAATGGTATATTCAAAGCTTCCATTGTGTTTTAAGTTTTGCAAAGCAAGGTATCCTTCCAGCATTTCTATTTCCTGCTCCAGGCTGATGTATTCATTGCGAGCGTTTTCCAACACCGCCCGCATCAACTTAGAAAAACGGGTAAGGTAATGACTGGCATTGCGGGCGTCGTTTTTCAACATATAACGCTGAATGGCGCTCATCGCATTGAAAATAAAATGAGGGTTCATCTGTAGCTTCAAAGACTCAAGCGTGGCTTTGCCCAATGCTTTTTCCAGCTTATTTTTCCGTTGTATTTCTCTAATTCGAAAGAAAAACAACACAGTAATCAACGTAGATAGCAGCAAAACCGCCAATGTAATAAACCACCATTTTTCCCATATGGGATAACCAATCTCTACATCGATCGTAGCCATTTCCAGGCTTTCTATTCCATCTTCGTTAACGCATTTCACTTGAAACTGGTACTTTCCAGAAGGCAACGCCGCATAACGAGCCACATTACTTGTGCTATTGCTATAAATCCATTGAGGGTCCAGGCCCACCATTCGATACTTATACCGAAACTTGCCACTGCTTCTGAGCGCTATGCCAGTAAAAGTAATTACGAGGCTATTTTCGTCATAAGCCAGTTCGTATTGGGCCTTGATTTTTTGTGGTTTATCCTTTAACGAAAACCCGGTAATATAAATGAATGGTGGGATATAATTGGTGGTATTGAAGTCTTTGCCTATCACGGACAAACCATTATCCGTAGCCAGGTATATTTTGTCTTTTTGCACAATCAAATCCAAGATTTCGTTGCTTGGCAGGCCATCTTCCTGATCAAATACCCGGGACGTTTTACTCGCTAGATCATATACCTGTAAACCTTTATTGGTGCCTATATACAACTCCTCTTTTTCCTTCAATACCCGCTGACAATAGTTGCTAATCAATCCCGTGCTTTGATCCAGATGAAGGGAAATTTTCTTGTTTTTAATTGCAAAAATTCCCTTTTGGGCCGTGGCTACCCAAACCGTTCCATCGGCACTCTGGGTCAGGTTCAGGGCTATGATGGATTGTTTATCACGTGTTTGAAATTTGTAGGCTCGGGCATTTTCATAATAATATAAATCGTCGGTATAACCTACCCAAAATCGTTTTTGGGCAGTCTCAGCACATACCGAACGGCTTCTCTTCTTTCGTAGCAGAATACCATCGTCTTCCTTAGAAAATGCCGCTTGGTAGTTTTGAGGCAGTGTCTGTTGCTTATTAGTAGCCGACATATAAGCACCTTCTCCAGTAGCAATCAACAAATACTTGCCTCGATACAAACTCATTGCTTTAGGAGTATATCCAGTATATAACTGCCCTATTTTTTGTCCGGTATCAGTATCGAAGATGTGTAGGTATCCATTTTCCACGTATAATTTACGAGTGTCCTTAACAAAAAACAGGCACTCCACATCTCCATTAGCCAATGGGTATTTTTTGGTAATTTGTTGTTGTTGGGTATCAAAGTAAAACAATTGATCACCATTGGTACCTAAGTATAAATTGCCCAAATTGTCTTGGGCCAAACAATGCACTTGCTCGAAATCTAGGTTTGAATTTTGTTCACTGAAGTGTAAAATATTCCAATTAGACATTTTGAATAACCCATGGCCAATGGTCGCAAACCAATAATTGCCTTCCCGATCTTGGATAACCTTTCCCACAAACTTCTTTTTGAAAAAAATAACTCCATTGGCCAATGGTTTAAAATCTGCTGAATAGACTTTGGTGCCACCAGTAGTGCATATCCATATATTTTTTTGACGATCTATACTCGTTATAGATGTCAAAGAGTTTGATCCTTGTTTGGTATAATCCTTGAAAACCTCCGTCCAATTCTTTTGCTCGATATCATAGCTGTAAAAATGTCTTCCAACTGAGGTATTA
>CALDJV010001190.1 GCA_937899305.1 uncultured Cytophagaceae bacterium | reverse complement strand
GAAAAAAACAAATTTCAAATCAAAACAACAAATAATTTATAGTGCGTTTAGTCTGAGCACTAAATCCTTCGCTTGGAATAGATGAGGACCCTACAAAGCTTTTGACTTGCGCCAATTGTTGTATCTTTTGTTTGAATGATTGATAACGTACTTGTAGAGTGGAGTCTCGGTTGCGAGGAGCTTCTACAATCAAGGTTTGAGCAATGTTAAGCCCCAAATCTTGATTGCGCATAAAACGAAGCTGTTGATATACAAACAAGGTGCCCCCTATTAAAATAATAGATGCCATAAATTGAAACAGGATGAGCCCTTTGCGTAATACAATTCCTTGTCGGGAACGAATGATTTTTCCTTTCAAAACCGTCACTGGTTTGAAACCAGAAAGCACAAACGCGGGGTACAACCCCGAAAACAATACTCCCAACCCAAACATTCCTCCGAAAATGAGCCAAAACGTGGGTTGTTGCCATAGATCAAAGGGCAGGTTCTTACCAGTAAATCGCTCAAAAATAGGCGTCAACAGGTCAGAAAAAAGTATGGTAAGTGCTCCGGCCAATAAATTGATGAAGAAGGCTTCACTCAAAAATTGTAAAATCAATTGTTGACGATAGGCACCCACCACTTTACGAATGCCTACTTCTCGAGCGCGATCAGTAGCACGGGCAGTGGCCAAATTCACGTAGTTGATCCAGGCAATCACCAAAATAAATAAAGCAATGATGAGCAATGAATAAATAGCCTGAGCATCTCCACTAGGACTCAACTCACTTTTGTAGCCATTGAGATGGATGTCTTGCAGAGGTTGTAAATGCATTTTTACGGTATTGGCCTGCTTGATATATTTCTGAGCCAGGGTGGGCAGTTTTGCTTCTATTTTTTCAGGCTTCATCCCTGTCTTAAGAGTTACATATACGTGGAAATTAGTCCAAAACCATTCACGCTTTTTCTCTTTGTACTCTTTGAGCACATCGTGGATAGATAACAAGAAATTGAACTGTAAATGAGAATTTACCGGTGGGTTTTGCACTATTCCAGTGACCGTAAAATTTTCTTTGCCATTTAGTTCCAAAGTCTTCCCTATAGCATTCTCATTCCCAAAGTACTTGGTGGCCATTTTCTCAGTCAATACGATCGACTTAGGGGCTTGGAGTACTTTTTTAGGATTGCCCTGGAGTAGATTGAAAGAAAAGAAGTCAAAAAAGTTATCTGCAACAAAATAGAACTCTTTGTCATTAAAGCGTTTGTTGCCTTTTTGATAAGCCAACATTGCTTGTTTTTTTCTTAAAATCGTTACATAATTGACTACTTCAGAATAATCCTGGGCCATCACTTTACCTACCGACATGTAGTTCTTTGCATTTGCGGCCACCAAGCGACCATTCTGGTAGTCATCGCACCTGACCCGATAGATATGGGCTGCGTTTTTGTGAAATGTATCGTAATTGGTTTCAAGCTGTATATACTGCAAAATCAACAAGCAAGCGACCATTCCGATCACCAGCCCCAAAATATTCAGGGCGGAGAACAGTTTGTTCCTCAGCAGATTACGAAAGGCTATTTTTATATAATTTTTAAACATGGTTATTTTTCTTTAGTCCACAGTCGACGGTCCATAGTTTTTTAGTTATCCATAGTTTTGCGACGCCTCGCGCAACCATTTAGCAATGCAACAATGAGCGTAGCGGAACAATAGATTTTCGGTCCATAGTCCAAGGTCGATAGTCCATAGTCCACAGTAGCGCAGGCGAAGCAATATAGTTTTTATCATATTTGCGAAAATAAGAATACAATTATCGCTTCGTAGAACAATGTAACAATGAGCGAAGCGGAACAATGTAGCCATTTAACAATACAACAATGAGCAGTAGGCGGAACAGCTAGTTTTTAATCGCCTCGCGCAACCATTTAACAATAGAGCAATGCAACAATAAGCGAAACGGAACAATGTGACCATTTAACAATAGCGTAATTATTCGTACCTCAATGAGTCTATAGGGTTGTTACGGGTGGTTTTGAGCGTTTGAAAGCCAACGGTAAGTAAAGCAATACCAGCTACTACCAGCAAGGGCAACACAAACAACATCCAACCAATAGACATGCGGTAGGCAAAGTTTTGAAGCCATTCGGTGACTCCCCAATACATCACTGGAAGCGCCAACAAGCCCGCCAAAATGACTGGTTTTAGAAAGTCACGCAACAACAAAACCATGAGGCTTTGCCCCGATGCCCCCAATACTTTGCGAATGCCTACTTCTTTGGTACGCTGCAATAATGTAAATGAAGCAAGGCCAAAAAGCCCCATACAGGCTACAAAAATGGCCAATCCGCTAAACAGAGCGAACATTTGACCAAAGCGTTGATCGGCTCGGTACTGGGCATCATAGGTAACATCCAAAAAAGAATATTCAAAAGTATCTTTGGGGTAGAATTTGGTGTATAAACCTTTGATCGCGGCAATGGCAGCAGGCATATCGGTGGTACGTAGCTTGACTGAGAAGTATTCGCGTACAATAGGACTGTAGTGTAATACCAATGGTCCGGTCGTTTCTTTGAATGACTTATGGTGAAAATCCTTGACGACTCCTATGATGTTGAACAGGCTTACATCGCTTCCCATTTCACAAATCAATTTTTTGTTGATGATGTCTTCGTCACTATAGCCCAACATTTTTGCTGCTGAGGCATTCAGTATCACGCTTTTCTTAACATCTCCTCTGTTTTTGGATGAAAAGTTGCGCCCTGCCAATAATTGTAGGCCATAAGCCGGAATGTATTGTGCATCTATCCAGGCCAGGCTCTGTAAGAAACCTTCGCCAGGTTGTCCTTTGATTTTAATGCCAGAAATATTCGCGCTGAATTTTTGCCCAGGTATACAAGAAGAGGTCGCCAAACTCTTTACCTGAGAAAGTTGTCGGGTTTTGTTCACAAAGGCTTTAATACGGGTGCCAAAGGTAGAGTCTACTACTCGAGGACCTTCTACAACCAAGGTTTTGTCCATATTAAATCCCACGTCTTTGCTACGCATATACGACAGTTGCTGGTATACGGCCAGCGTGCCTCCAATCAATAAAAAAGAAGCGGCAAACTGAAATAACGTAAGTCCTTTGCGTAAGACAATGCCTCGAGGTGAACGAATGATTTTGCCTTTGAGCACCGTAACCGGCTTGAATCCTGAAAGTACAAACGCAGGATATAAACCCGATAGCAAAACACCCATGATAAACATGATACCAAACATCAGCCAAAACTCAGGGTTTTGCCATAGGTTAAAATGAATCTCTTTTCCGGTCAGTTGCACAAATAGAGGGGATAAAAAATCTACCAGAAAAACGGTGAATAACACTGCCAAGAAATTAATCAGGAAGGATTCTCCAAGAAACTGTATAATCAGTTGACGACGATACGCCCCAATCACCTTACGAATGCCTACTTCGCGGGCCCGATCGGTAGCTCGGGCAGTAGCCAGGTTGATGTAGTTGATCCAGGCAATCAATAAAATGAATATTGCAATGAGTAACAATAAATAAATAGAGTTGGAATTGTTGCCAGGGGTAAGCCCCTCATCGTATCCGGTAAGTAGGTGGATGTCGGTAAGCTTGTGGGCACGAAACTTCACCGCTTCGACATCTACTGGGTCTAGGTATTTTTTATTGATCGAGGGTAATTTGGCCTCTAATTGAGCTGCTGTGGTACCAGGTTTGGTCAGCACATACACATGAAAGTTACTCCATCCCCACTCAATATTTCTTTCTTTGTAAATTTTGCGCAGGCGATGGTTAGACGCCAAACAAGAAAAGTCCAGGTGTGAATTGGCCGGGGCATCCTTTACTACTCCAGTTACTTTGTAATTTCGACGACCGTTAAACTCCAAGGCCTTCCCCATAGGATTTTCGTTACCAAAATATTTTTGGGCCATGGTTTCAGTCAATACCACCGACAATGGTCGGCTCAGGGCGGTTTTGGGATCTCCCTGGAGCAAAGGCAACGAAAATACCTCCAAAAATGAAGGATCTACCACATACAAGTTTTTTTCCTTGAACCGCTTTTGCTGGTAGGATACTGTAGATATTCGTAGTCTACGAATGGTGGTTTGCTTTTGTACTTCGGGGAAGTCGTTGACCATCACCTTACCCATATTGATATAACTCGTAGAAGATTTCTGGGCCAGGCGACCGTTTTCGTAGTCTTCGTTATCGATCCGAAAAACCTGATCAGCCTGCTTCAAAAAAGAATCATAGCTCATTTCAAACCTTACGTATTGTAAAATCAATAAACAAGCGCACATCCCAATCACCAATCCCATAATATTCAACATTGAGAAAAGCCGATTTCTCAATAGATTACGAAAAGCAATTTTTAAATAATTTTTCAACATGGCTATATTTGTTTAATGAGTAGACGATGCTGCTCAGATGATTATCTGCTTCGTTTTAAGGCATTTGTCAAATTGGTTTTCAAGAGTCAGACCAAAATCACAACTCACTATATATCAACAGGTTAAACTACAATATTCGGAAATATATTTTTCAAGATGTCCATTACTGGGCAAAACTTGTTTGATAAATGGGCAACAAAAAAAGGCTTGCATTTCGGCAAGCCTTGGTCATTTTTTATTTTATGTGTGCCATCATCAATTCTTCATAATACGGCGTACGACCACCTCGTCGTTGTCTACCGTAATAATGGCATTGTACACCCCTTTGGCCAACTGGCTCACTGGTATTTGTAACCCACCATCTTTGACTACTCCGCTAAACGTAGTAATCAACTACCCTTGAAGGTTGTATAACTGTACCTTTACCTTGGCCACTGCAATATTGCCCGAAAACTTAAGATTGACTACTTCTGAAGATGGGTTAGGAAATAACTCTAGCTTGCCTTTGCTTAAGTTCTGAGGTAGCCCAGTTACCGAATTCAACACAAAATCGTCGGTACTGGTAGCAGTCGCTCCCAAATATTCCACCGTAATTTTTCCAGTAGTAAATCCTTCTGGTGCCTTGGTTACAATTTCGGTGGCAGTAGCCGATATTACCTCAGCCGCCGTTCCATTAAATTTCACAATGTTTTCGGTGGTTGTCAGGCTAAATCCGGTTCCAGTAATGGTTACTTCAGTGCCTACATCACCCGAAGTAGGCGAGAAAAGGCTTACTTCCAATGGGTCTATCACGGTAAAGGTACCTGTACTGGTCGCTACGTCGCCGCCATACTCTACGGTAATCTTACCACTGGTTACTCCACTGGGTACATTCACCACAATACTAGTCGTAGTAGCACTGGCCACCCTGGCCGCTTTTCCGTTAAACTTAACAATGTTATCGGAAGCAGTGGCACTGAAGCCATCTCCGGTAATGCTCACCTCATCCCCCACTCGAGCCATCGTGGGACTAAACCCGCCAATGTAAAGCGTAGTAGCACTTCTTATCTGAATAAAATCAATGGCCATATCACTGGCAAAACCAGTTCCAGTCGTTCCAATAAACCTAAACTTTACTCCAGTTGCCTGATAACTAGACAAATCGATCACTTCGGTAAGCCAGTCACCACCTTGGTCCCCAGTTTTTGAGAATAGACTGCTCCAGGTAGCACCACCATCTTTGGTTACCTCCAATTGTAATGTCCCCATATTGGCACCTTCCATATGATACCTGAAAGTAAACTCTGGATTGGGCAACTTTGAAAGGTCAAAAGAACTACTTTGAATGATGGCCTTTTTGGTAGGGTTGTTATCGCCAGAGGCCTCCGTAAACATATAAAAAGAGCCGTCGGTAGCATTCGTTGGGCCAGTATTATCAGAGGGGGTAGTACCGTCACCCAACGACCAGTTGAAATCATCGCTTTCGTCTTGAATCCAATCCCCTAAACCGGTTTCAAAGCTCTGGATATAAGGGAAGCTACCCACTGGTACTGAAAAATTACGATTGCTATAAGCAGTTTGGTTGTTTACAGTTACACTAATGATTCCGGTAGTAGCAAAAACCGAAGTATTTAAAATAATTTGGGTGGCAGTACTGGAAGTTACCGTTGCTTTCACCCCATTAATTTTCACAATATTTTCGCTGGCTGTAGTACTAAATCCGGATCCAGTAATGGTTACCTGCACTCCCCCGGCACCTTCGTCGGGCGTAAACGTAGTAATGACAGGAGGAGCCGTGTTGGTGTTGAGCAAATAATCTCTCGAGTTGGTCAATGTAGCCGATATACGATCATATTGTCCTTGGGAAAAAATGTTACGACAACTTTTTAATGAATATGACATCAAGTTGCGCGTATCGGGAGTAAAAGCGGCCCCCTTCGAGTCGGTGTCAGTTCCAGTATAAATACAATTGTTGTCTACATTGCTTCCTCCCAATTGAGGATCTGCGGGAGTATCACATACTTCATCTCCAGCCGTACTACAATTGCTACCATCTACGAATTCGTCGGTTTGAGTACTGTTAGATTTACCATGGGTATGATACAACGCAAAGTAATGCCCTAACTCATGAGGCAAAGTAGAACCATTGGTTGCACAACCATTGGCCATCAACACCATATCCGGTCCTCCGGGGAAGTAAGCATATCCACACAAATTATTGCCCCTACTGGTCACTGTATTGGCAAAATATACATTAATTACATTGGCCACGTTGTATTTATCGCCCAAACTGGATTCTTCGCTGGCGTCGTAGTTGTAAAAAGCATCATCATTTATAAAATTGACCTCATTGTAGATATAGAAACTAATATTGGACTTTTGGTAAATGGCATTCATGTCATCAATGGCTTTGATCAAATCGGCCAATGCAAGTCCCCCAGCTCCACTCGAGGTGCGCATGATGTGCGCCTTGATAGGTACATAGGTAGTAGAAGTGGTACGAAAACGGGAATAATTCTGAGCAAGCGGTCGAATCACTTGCGTCATATATTTTATTTGTTGGGGGGTGGCATGGGTACCGCATTCGTGATCTATTTGAGCTTGAGATATTTGCAATGCACCAATTACTATTGCCAAAACTCCTAAAAACTGGGATGAAAACCGGTTTAATTTAGTAGATATTAACATAGGCTTGTATTAATTAAAAATTTGTTTGTGAAATCAGTCATTGAAAACATTTTCATTCGACCTTGTCTTTTGGGTGAGGTGAGCATAAAGCTAAAATACAATGAACAAGTGAATTGAATCATAGGTTCAGTAACGCGTTCGCAATAATTGTCCGATTCAGTTTTATCC
>CALDJV010001189.1 GCA_937899305.1 uncultured Cytophagaceae bacterium | reverse complement strand
TATCCATGGTGATGATGATAATATACTTGATGATGATGATGATATCCATGGGGATGATGGTAATATGCTTGATGATGATGATATCCATGACAATGATGGTGATGGCATTGATGGTGATTTTGATGATAAAATAATTTTCCAACAGACTATCCAACTTTTCCTGATGAGGTAATATGGCGTCTTGGATAGTTTGGGCTACTTTAAGACTGCCATTGATTTTTTGGTTAAATTCCAGAAGTACTTCATTTTTCTCAGCAACATAATCACGTTGAGTCTGAAGTTCTTCTTGAGTCTGGCGGAGTTCTTCATTCATTACTTGAACTTCTTCATAGGCTTGCTTAAGTTCACGCGTGCGCAAGTCTACCTTATTTTCAAGATTTTCGTATAGCAGGGTATTTTCCATAGATATTGCCAATTGGATGGTAAGTGCTTTCACCAATTCTAGACGCTTTTTATGAAATACCCTGGTATTGAGACTATTCTCTAAATAGAGCAAGGCAATGAGTTTTTCTTGTCTTTTCACAGGTACAATTAGTACCGACTTGCTTTGCTTTTTTTGAATGTAGGGATCATTCTTAAAAGTAGTATCTGCTAAGATATTGTCTTTCAATATTTCAACTTTACTTCTTATAGCGTAAGCAATTAGTTGCTTGGGGATGTTGTGATAATCTTCGTAAACCTTGGCCTCAGTCAGCAGATTCTTCTCATTCTCTTGGTCGGCTTCTATGAACCAATCAGAGGCATCTTTACGGAAGAAAGAAATTTTATTGGCTCCGGAGCTTTGCATCAACAAGTTAAGCATTTCTTTGATCAAATCTTTTAGACGAACTTGTTGCGAAAGAGTGGCATTAGCCTTTAAAATAGTATCTAAATCTAATCCGCGTTTAGTAGTAATTGAAGAAGTACTGTGAGTGGTTTTTGATATGTAAGTCGAGTCACGCTCGAGGGTTGACTTAACGTTATTATCCTTTAAATAGTTACGGTATTTTTCTCTTACCTGCGTAAGCTTTGCCAAGGCTTCCCATTTCTCATAAAGTTGGATAGCTTTTCTGATGTAGGGCTTTGCAAACATCTCCTCATCAATTGAGAGTAGGTAATCAGCAAATAATTCAGAACCCAAGGCAGCATCCTGGGTATAATTATTCTTTTCGGCTTCCTCAATTGCTTGTTTATACAATGGATATGATTGTCCAAAAGGCTTATCTTCTATCCTCGAGTGCTCCGCCTCAATCAATAAATACTTGTGATAATGATTTTCAGGTGAATATTTGGCCCATTCCTTTATCTTTTCCTTTTTTTCGTTCAAAAGAGCTAATGTCTCTGGATCATTTTGTATGTCTATTGTAGCCAAAATAGATAGAGTACTGTAAAATGAATGACTGGCCAGATGTGCCATCCCAGTTACCCCATCAATGTAGCTATCTGCAATTGCTGAGTATTTCCGGGCTTCTGCCCATTGTCCTAACATGTAAGAGATACCAGCTTTATGACGATAAATTTGGAACAAAGCATACACATCATTGATTTCTTTGTAAAAGGAAATCTGTCTTTCCTCATCAAAGTACTTTCCAGTCAATACATTGGTATCTTCCAACTTATGTAGCATATTATCAAGGGTTTGCAAACAAATATTATGGTATCCCTGATTGTTAATTTGCCCATATTGCTCCAATATATCACTATGACTTTGCAGCCTATGCTTTACTGTTTTCAAAGGCACTCCTCTTACATAAGAATATCCTCCGTAATGAAGTAAAGCAAGGGCTGCATATTCAAAATCCCCCGTATTCATACCAGCCTGATAAGCTTCTTTGAGGGGGGCAAATGTTTCTTCAACATTGGACGCCCAATGAATCACTCCCACACCTAATGTAAACTTCACCTTGGATCTGTACATCTCATCCTCAAATTTATCCAAAATGCTGTCCGCCAATTTACCATAGGCTTTTCCAAGGGAAATTTCACCATTGGAACTTAAATACAAAGCATAACAAGCAAAAGTAAAAGAAGATAGTGGTGTAATGCCTTGATTTAATGAAATCCCGATTTGCTCTGCGAGTATCAAAGGAATCCAGGCAGGTCTGGCAACAAAGCATAGTGAAAAGGCAGAAGATAAGGTCTCCGAGATCGCTATTTGGAGCTCATCAGTTGCAATCGGTAAGTGAACCAATTCCTTGATTTCCTTTCCCTCTAATCTATCATTCAGTTTTGCCAAAATCTCAGTAGTATACTCATTATCCGGATTTTTAGGAAAATAGATATCCAAGCTAGGAAATAACTCGTCCACCAGTTCAAGTCCCTTGTCTAGCTTAGCCTGAGTAACGTAAGAAATGATTTTAATCTGATAGATTTTCAACCGTTGGGTTAAATCCTGAATTTTATCGAGAGCAACCGCTGAATACTTTTCCATGTACTCGAAGTTTCTGACCAACAAACAAATTTCAGTAAGCAGTTCATAAACTCGAGCACTTAACTCATAATGGGTCGTCCAATGGTCCGAAGGCAAGAGTTGCTTGGATTGCTCAAAATATCTGATTGCCGCCTCAAACGCCAGCTGTTTTTTTGCCTTAATTCCCGCCTCTATATTCAGATTAAGCAGGGTAATTTTAAAATCAGCGGCTTCTATTAACTCCACACTATAGTTAAGATGATTGACAATATCAAGTAACTTCTCTTGTTGTTCTTCTTCTGACAAAGAATCATAAAGTAATTGTCCTATCGTGAGGTGAGTTGTTTGTTTGGTGTTTTCAGGTATGAGTGAATAAGCGGCCTGTCGCACCCGATCATGGGCAAACTTATATTGATTATTTTTCAGTGGAAAGATCAAGCCTTCTAAAATAGCAATCTCCAAATCTTTTTTGATGCTTATCTTCTCCGCAATGATTCTTAAAGTCAAATCATCAAATATACTCCCAATACAAGCAGCTAATTCCAACAACCTTTTTGTGTTTTCAGGCAAACTACTTACTCTTTTGGCCATAAACGCCACTACATTATCGGTAAAATTAGCCTCGGCTATCTTTAGATTGTCCCAGGTCCATTGCTTTTCATCGAAATCAAATTTAATCAACTCTTCCGCGTATAAATTCTTTAAAAATTCGTGGGTGAAAAAGGCATTTCCCTGGGTTTTAGACAAAATCAGTTGGTTCAAGTCCTGTAAATCCGAATTGACAGGTAATTTTAAAGTCTCGTGAAGAAGGTTGGATACCGCTTCTTGAGACAAATTCCCAATACTGATTTTATTGATATTGTTGGTTTCCTTCTCTATGTCATTGAGAATTGTAGGTAGTGGATGAGCGGAATCTACCTCATTGTCTCTATAAGCTCCTACACAAAGTAAGTGGGTATTTTCTTTATCTGTCACTAAGGTCTTGAGTAACTTCAGGGAAGCAGGGTCGGCCCATTGTAAATCATCTATAAAAATGATCAAGGGGTGTTCTGGGGTAGTAATGGATTTGACAAAACTCTGCATCACGTAATTAAAACGGTTTTGTGATTCTTGTCCCCCCAATTCTAAAACTGGCGGTTGTTTTCCAATGACTAATTCCAGACTGGGAATTACTTGGGTCAACACCCCTCCGTTGTTATCTACCGCCTCAAGTATTACACCTCTCCAGTAATTCAGTACTTCTTCATTTTCAGTTAGTAGCAAATCAATAAAGTTTTTAAATGCTTGAATCCATGCCGAAAAGGGAATGTTACGCTTAAATTGATCAAACTTCCCTTCTATGAAGTAACCCATGGTACTGGTCAAAGGCCGATGGGTTTCGTTTACCAGTACAGATTTTCCAGTACCTGAATACCCTGCTACTAATGTCAATTCCACCCCTCCTGCTTTTACTCTCCTGAAAGCTTCCAAAATAGTTTTGATTTCTTCTTCACGTCCGTAGAGTTTCTCAGGAATTTGTAATTTAGGGATACGACAAAAATAACTTTCTTAACTTTATTTTTTGGCACAACACCTTTTGAGTAATATTTTGCCCACAGCACCGCTTCTTGGTCTTTGCTTACTTTTTTCTACAGGTAAAAAAGTAACAAAAACCCCGCAGCTATAGTACGAACGCCTAAACTTGCTCCATTACGCCTTCCCGCAAAAGCCATCCACACTATCCAGGCGTCAGTGATCAGTTTAGCCTTTGGCAGAGCTCAGCGCAGCAAGCTGCAGCTTCTGTTTTAACGGCTTCATTACTCAAGTTCTTAACGGCACGTACTAAGGCTGAAACTGCTGACGCACCCAATGCCAACTTTTCAAATTGGGAAAGTAATTATTTTCTCTTCC
>CALDJV010001188.1 GCA_937899305.1 uncultured Cytophagaceae bacterium | reverse complement strand
GGTGATTTTGTTTTTGGTGATCAGAGGAGCCTTACGGATCAAAAATATGTCGGACTATGCGGTAGGGAATGTGAGTTTTTCTCCGGTAGCAGTGGGACTGTCCCTGGCGGCCTCCATGACCAGCGCTGCCACTTTTATCATCAATCCCGGATTTATAGCCTTGTATGGAGTAAGTGGCTTCATTTCGCTGGCTATAGTATTGCCACTGGCGGCCATGGTTTCGCTGTATTTCCTCACCAAAGGTTTTCGCAAACAAGGTACCGCAGTCAAGGCCCTCACCATGGCCCAATGGATTGGCAATCGTTACCAAAATAAAAATTACGCCTTGTTTTTTGCCTTTTTGTCGTTGCTGCTCATCACTTTCATTGTACTCATTTGCGTAGGGTTGACCGCCATTTTGTCCAAAGCACTCAACGTAGAGCCCCTGTATGTATTGATCGCCATTGTTACTTTTGTGTTTGGCTATATGATGTTTGGAGGAGCCAATTCTATGGTATATACCAACCTCATTCAGGCCTGTATTATGATCGTAGTAGCCATAGTTTTATTGGGGTCGGGTTACGAGCACTTTAGCAATGGCATTCAAGGTTTTTTGGACAAACTATCCGGCATTGATCCAGCATTAGCTGAGGCTACCAATACCAAAAGCCCATTATTTCGAGATTTTTTCGAAATCGTCGTTTGCCAAATCATTGTAGGCGTAGCCATTGTTTGTCAGCCCCATATCATTACCAAGTCGTTGTTACTCAAAAGCGCCAAGGATGTCAACAAGTACCTGTTGGTGGGTATTGTGGTGGAGCTACTGTTCTTTTTGGTAGTCATTGTTGGGTTGTATGCTCGCCTGCGTTTTCCCGACCTTACCCTCAATGGCAAGCCAATGCCAATGGATACCATTATGTCGACTTATGTGATTCAGGAATTCCCAATTTACGTGGGTTTGCTGGTAGTGATGGGCTTGATTTCGGCCGGATTGTCTACCCTCGAAGGTTTAATTCAGGCCTTGTCTACTACCATTACTTCCGACATTGTAAAACCGTTGGTTGGCCCGCAATTATTTAAAAGCCCAGAAAAACCAACTGGACTGATTTCAGAAGTATGGTTCAATAGAGTAGTGATTGTATTGTTAGGAGTGGTTTCGGTAGTCATTTCTTACCAACAAATCGTATCTCCTAACTTGAGCGTGGGCATACTGGCTCAGAACGGAGTATACGCTTATTTTTCGGCTGCTTTTGTTCCGGTATTATTAGGCACCTTTGGGCGAAATATTCCATTGATTGCGCCAGTGGTGGCATCGATCACTGCAGTGGTAGTCCACTTTGGAATATATTATGGTCGGCTTACACCTTATATGCAAGAAACGGTACGCAATCCGGGGGTAGCTTCAGCTTTGGCTATTTTGAGTTCAATAGTAATCAGCATTGTTTTATTGGTGTTATTGAAAAACCGACTGCACCCTGCTACTGTAGAACCTACCAAAGCCGAGATAGTAGATAATTATTAATCCAAGAACTTCGAGAAATATATCACCCAATAATTTGTATAGATATGATCAGAAATTACACTATCAAATTTTTCACATGGATGCTCTTGATGAGCTGGGCCTGTATTGCCCAGGCGCAAACCGCCGTCAATGGCAAAGTAACTGATGATGAAACCGGGGAGGGTCTGGCCGGAGTGAGTGTATACGTAAAAGGCACCACTCAAGGCGTAGTTAGCAATTCTGACGGTTCGTTTGCCCTTAATGTAACGGTCAAAAAGCCTTTTACATTGACTTTTTCGATGATCGGGTTTGCTACCAAAGATGTGTTGGTAGATAAAAATACCAATGTGAGCAACCTGGCTATTAAACTGGGACAAACTGCCGTGACATTAGAAAGCGTAGTTGTATCGGCTTCACGTCGAGCTGAAAAAATAACCGAGGCCCCTGCTACCATTTCCATTATTGACTCCAAAAACATTGCTGAGTTGCCTTCCTTTAATGTGGGGGAACTAATTGCCCGCCAAAAAGGGGTAGATTATGTGCGTTCGGGGGTATTGGGTACTGGAGTAAACGTAAGGGGGTTCAACAGTGCTTTTAATCCTAAAAACCTGCAAATGAATGATGGGCGCTTGTCTACCTTGATTGCCACTGGTTTGCCCTTTGGACCATTGGGCACGGTAGTAAAGGAAGATATAGAGCGAATAGAGGTGATTTTAGGGCCCTCAGCGGCTTTGTACGGGCCCAATGCCCACAATGGTTTGGTCAATACAATTACTAAAGACCCACGTACTTCTCAGGGAACTACTTTTGCTTTGGGGGCTGGAAACCAAAGTGTGTTTTCAGGGCGTTTGCGTCACGCTACCAAAATCAACGACAAATTTGCCTTTAAAATAAGTGGAGAATACACTCAAGGCGAAGAATTTGACTATGTAGATTCGGTATACATTGGTGGAACCGCTTTTGATGAGTATTTGCTGGATCGCAAATTTGATGCGGTACGAGGAGAAGCTGCTTTGTATTATAGCCCTACCGATGATTCAGACATTATTTTTTCTTATGGGTATAGCAATAGTAATAACTTGGCCCAAACCAATGCTGGGCGCAACCAAATCAAAGATTGGTCGGTGCAATATTTTCATTTACGTTATACTTCGCCCCGTTTGTTTGCCCAAGCGTATTACACGATGAGTAAAACTGATGAGACTTATGCGATCAACCAACGAACTCAAAATCATCAATCGTTTATTTTGGCCAGATTTACCGAAGAGGAAGCCCGCCGCCGCTCGCTCACCGAGGCCTGGGCTGGCGTAAGCCCTACAGTAGGGGTAGCCCTCAATAGAGGTGCCTTGTTCCGGGACGATTCCAAGCGAATTAACGGGGAAGTTCAGTACAATAATGACTTTGGGGTGAACGGGATGAATGTAATTGTTGGGGCTCAGTATCAGCTAGATATGGCCAATAGTTTGGGGACTTACTTGCTAGACAACAACGGAGAAGGCATTGATGTGGGCCAAATTGGGGTATATGCTCAGTTTGAGAAAACGCTGGGTAATGGTTTTAAAACCGTATTGGCCGCTCGAGCCGATAACCACGACTTATATGGATTTAATTTTGTACCCAAGGCCGCTTTGCTGAAAATTGGTAAAAAAGGTACATGGCGACTGACTTATGGCCAGGGGATTGCCGCACCTACCATCCTGAACCTGGAAGGGGACATATTTGGCGGTTTGTTGTTAGGAAACGGTCAAGGTTTTACCCTAAGCAATGGTATCAAAATAGAAAAACTAAAAGTAGAAACGATTCAAACCATTGAGTTGGGATACAAAGGAAAACTGACCGACAAGTTGTACCTCGATGCCAATGCTTATTACAATATCTCGAGAGATTTCTTGAGTCCTGCCATCAATATTGCCGACCCAGCTAATGGTGTATTAGTGACCCAACGAGGTGAGCAGCCTTTGTCTCAATTACAACCGGGCATTGCTACCGATGCGGGGTCTCCCATTGTATTGACGTATGTCAATTTTGGCAACGTAACTACCTTTGGTTTTGATGCTGGAATCAATTATTATCTGACTAAAGCATTCAATGTGGCTCTGAATTATTCTTACTTTGGTTTTGAATTGGATGAAAACGACTTGAGAAATGATGGAAATAGAGATGGGGTAGTGCAGGCCACCGATTTACCCATCAATACTCCAGAGCACAAATTGAGCTTGGGGCTGAACTACAGCTCGGGCAAACTCTTTGGTTCCATCTTTACTCGGTATGTACAGGCCTACAACTTCTTTTCGGGGATTAATGTGGCTGCCAAAACCAATTATGAACTTACTGTAGGAGGCGACCCCGTAGTGGAAAATGCCCGAGTAGGGCGCACCTGGAACTATGGCCCTTTGGGAGGGTTTGTCAATGTGGATTTAAGCGTAGGGTATCATATCAATAAGATGTTTACCATTTCGGGGCAGGTGACCAACTTGTTTGATTCCGAAGTACGCGAGTTTGTGGCTTCTCCTTCTATTGGTCGGTTATTCTCTGTGGAGCTCAAAGTAAATTTACCTGCTTTTAAGTAATGTATCTAAAACCAATACTCCACAGTGGTTTTGTTCAAAGTTGGTTACTGACAATCAGTCGGTTATGAATTTAAAAATTATTTAACTGCGCGTTTAAGCGTACAACCCATACCTTTTTTAAAATAGAGGGAGTACATAATTTTGATATACACCACTGATTTCCAGCAATTAACAGGTCGTGCATGCGCTTGAATCGGCTATGGACTATGGACTGAATACTATGGACTATTGTAAAATAAA
>CALDJV010001187.1 GCA_937899305.1 uncultured Cytophagaceae bacterium | reverse complement strand
ACTTACCTTGTTTATACTTGTATGGGGTGAGGTGTTTAATAAAAGTGCCTCAAAAGAAGTGATGAACTGAAAGTGATGCTATTAAATTTATAAATTCATCATATTTATTGGTCAATATGATGGCAAGTTTGAATGCAAATCACCCCTCAATTAGTCAATGATGAATTTAAAAATGATTTCACGACGTGTTTAGATGTAAAAACAGACAATTATTGCGAAAGTGTGACTAAATGCGGCGAACTATTGGTCTATTCAACTACGTTTGCTTCCTACTTATTGAATAAAGGTGTTTTTTGTTTATCTTTTTTTAGGTAAATTGGCTTTAAGATTAAACAAGAAGATTTTGTAAAGCAAGCAAGTAAAATCATTGAAAGATGGAATTGTTGGTTATTTGGAAACGATTAATAAATATTGGTGTTGAAAAAGGGTTTTCATTTTACGAAAAACGGCAAGTTCGTTTGACAAACCTTATTTCATTTTATGTTACCTGTTCTTTCCTCATTTATTTTATAGTCAACCTATGGATGCAAGACTGGGCACTCGTTGTAATGTCGGCCTCCTTTGCATTGATTTATTTCATCCCATTGATTCAGAACTATTACAATCAAAATAAGATATCCCACATCTCGTTTATTGTATTTTCTAATTTTTTATTACTGTTTTTATGCGGGGTTTTTGGCAACCAGATTGCTGCGGAGTACTATTTTCTAGTAACGGCCGTTGCTCCTGTACTTTTTTATGTGCCACGCAGGCAAGTTTATGGGCTGTTTTCTTTGAGCGTATTATTCTTTTTGGCTGCTCAAGTTATTTTTTTCAATAGCGAACCTCTAATCGCTTACCCAATTTTTAAGTACTTTTACTATTTCAATTTATTTACCCTTTTTGTTCTTATGTTTTTGGTAGTGAGTGTTTTTACCAATGATCATCTGATCCATGAAAGGACGATCCAGCAAAAGAACATCGACTTACAAGAGTCTTATGCCAGTATCAAGCTTTTGAGCGAAGCAGGATTTCAGCTCAATTCAACCTTGTCAGTTCATAATATTTTTGACATTACATACCAGGTTGTTTTGCAATTTATGCAGTTTGATGCACTCTTACTAGGTTTGTATACTCCCCACCAACAATGTTTGAAAATTGAGGGCATGCGTAAGAATGGTGAGAAAATTCCGATGCATATTCACCATCTCGAAGAAGAGCATATTCCAGGAATATGGAGTATTATCCGTCAAGAGGCTTTTCTGATGAATAATTATCCGGTAGAGTATGCCGCTAAAATAGGCCAAGGTGCTGCTCCAAGCTTAGGAGGGGCTGACATTCAATCGGTGATGTATGTGCCGTTGGTGATCAAGCGAAGGGTACTGGGAGTGATTGCAGTGCACAATAGCCAACAAGATGCCTATTCCGATTACCAATTCAACTTGTTAAAAAATTTAGTGATATACATTACCATTGCCATTGACAATGCGCGGGTGTATGCCGAAGTAGAAGAAAAAAACCAAGAAATTGCGGCCATCAACAAAGACTTGACCGATAGTATCAATTATGCTTGCCGTATCCAAAACGCCATTTTGCCCGAGATGAGCGAAATCAGGTCACATTTACCCGAGAGTTTTGTTTTTTATGAGCCTCGCGATACTGTAAGCGGAGATTTTTATTGGTTTGGTAAAACTGAGCCAAGGCCAGTATATGAGAAAAAAATTACATTTGATGGTGAACAGCTGATTTTCAAAGACTTTGAAGGAGAGAAGGTCATGTTGGCGGCAGTAGACTGCACTGGGCATGGAGTACCAGGAGCATTGTTGAGTATGATCGGCAACGAACTCCTCAATGAGATTGTAGTCACCCATCATATCATATCTCCTGAACTTATTTTGAATGAGATGGATGTGGGTATCAAGAAAGCGTTGCGGCAAGAAGCCACTCAAATTGAAGATGGCATGGATATGGGGTTGGTAGTATTAGACCAAGAAGCGAATGTACTAGAGTTTGCTGGAGCTAAAAATAGCTTGGTGTATTTCCAAAACGATCAACAGCATATTGCCAAGGGTGACCGTAAATCCATTGGGGGAGCCAGTACTTCAATAAAGAAATATACCAAACACCGAATATGCTTGGCCAATGACGATGGCGAAAAAATGATTACTGAATTTTACCTGTTTTCCGATGGTTTTGGTGATCAATTTGGGGGAGCTGGAAAGTTTGGTAAAAAGTTTTTGACCAAAAAATTATATCAGCTTTTGCAAACCCACCATCACGAACCCATGCCAGAGCAATTTAAGAACATCAAGAATGCTTTTTTCGACTGGAAAGGAAGCCACCATCAAACGGATGATGTGCTGTTGTTGGGAGTAAGATGTTGATTACTTTATGGCTCCGCTTCGCTGATGGTTTTGTGGCTAAATGGCTTCGTAAAGCGAGTCATAACTATCGACTAAAAAACGATGTACTATGGACCATCAATCAATGCTGTTTAGCACAAGTGCAGAGCTCCCTTTGGTCGGTTCCTTAAAGGTTTAGATATTTGATGGTAATACACGAAATATTCAATGCATCATTCCAAAATTTTGAGATGCGTTTTTTGTGAATTTTTATACTATATTTCTGATAATCAATGACTTATTAAAGTCAATCATCACTATTTTCTTGGCTTCAAAACCATCGCGTTCCCTGTCCTTCCGAACCTTAGTGAGGATGAAGTGGGCATCAATGAGATTTCGTGCACTCCAACTTCATCCTCATATACATTCGGAAGGGCAGGGCAGGTATCGAATGAGAATACCACAACTAAGAGAAGTAGCTTTGAGTAAAATAGGAGTATATTAAACGCGTAAATAATCGCTATTCATTCAAGCCCTTATGGAAATAGCATTGGACCATTGACTGGAGACCAAAACTAATTGTTCCGCTTACGGCTTGTTATTACAACTCTCCTGACGAAGGAAGAACCGACCAGAGGGAGCTCTGCGCAGCTAATCTTAAATGGTTTTTTTCGCCTATTTTTCACTTTACGTTTCTCATTTTTCATTGAATTTCATTGAACTCCACGTCGTGTTATTTTTCACTGTTCATTTTTCGTTTTTCACTCAAGATGAATGGGGTATTTTTTGTAACTTTGAAGAATGGATAAGAAAAAATATTGTCCAAAAACCAAAGACTGACGAATACTAAATGGAGCGCTGGGCTCTAAAAAACAAGATACAAAAATGGATTACATCAAAGGCCTAAACGACCCCCAACGAGAAGCAGTATTACACAAGGATGGTCCCATTATGATCATTGCTGGGGCGGGATCAGGTAAGACTCGGGTACTGACCAATCGTATTGCCCATTTGATAAGTACAGGGATACCGGCCTACAATATCATGGCCTTGACTTTTACCAACAAAGCAGCGGGTGAAATGAGGAATCGTATTGAGAAAATCATTGGTAACGATGCCAAGGACATTTGGATGGGGACCTTTCACTCAATCTTTGCCAAAATCCTGCGTTTCGAGGCCGATAAAATTGGTTACAATAGTAGTTTTTCTATTTATGATACCGACGATTCCAAATCTTTGATTCGGACTATAGTAAAAGAGTTACGGTTAGATGACAAAGTATACAAGGCCAATGTAGTACTCAATCGGATTTCAGCAGCAAAAAACCGATTGATTTCGTTTAGAGAATACCTCAATAACCCAATTTATGCTGAGGATGACCGGGCATATCGTCGCCCCGAGATTGGACGCATCTACAAAATATATCAGGAACGAGCCATCAAGGCCAACGCAATGGATTTTGATGATTTGTTGTTCAATACCAACATTTTGTTTAGAGACCACCCGCCGGTTCTGAACAAATACCAGAAAAAATTCAAATACTTACTGATTGATGAGTTTCAAGATACCAACCTTTCTCAGTATTTAATTGTGAGGCGTTTGGCCGCAATGCATCAAAACATTTGCGTGGTAGGCGACGATGCTCAAAGTATTTATGCCTTTCGGGGAGCCGATATTCAAAACATTCTCAATTTTGAAAAAGACTATCCCAAACTCTCCACCATCCGTTTAGAGCAAAACTACCGTTCTACCAAAACCATTGTGCAGGCCGCCAACTCACTGATTGCCAAAAACAAAGCCCAACTACAAAAGGATGTGTGGACTTCCAATGAAGATGGGAGCCTCATCAAGGTGGTAAAATCCATGTCAGACAGTGAAGAAGGCAAAATGGTAGCCCAATCCATTTTTGAGGCCAAAATGCATGATCAGTTAACCAACAGTGATTTTGCCGTTTTGTATCGCACCAATGCCCAATCGAGAAGCATAGAAGAATCGTTGCGCAAAGCCAACATCAAGTACAAAATCATTGGAGGGCTTTCGTTTTACCAACGTCGCGAAATCAAAGATCTCATTGCATATTTGCGCTATACAGTAAATCACCGCGATGAAGAAGCGCTCAAGCGAATCATCAACCTGCCCAAACGTGGTATTGGCGATACTACCTTACAAAAGGTTTTGAGTACGGCTTACGAAAAAGAATTGCCACTTTGGGAGGTACTCACCAATATTCGTAAGCATATTACTGGGCGTGCCGTGACGGCCATTGCGGGCTTTGCAGAGTTGATTACAAAATTTGAAGATGCAGCTTCTAAGTTAGATGCTTTCGAAACGGCTTCTTTGGTAGCCAAGGAATCGGGTTTGCTCAAAGATTTGTACGAAGACAAAACCATTGAGGGATTGTCACGTTATGAAAACGTACAGGAATTGCTTAACGCGATCAAAGAATTTGTGGATAATCCAGAAAACCAAGCCAATGATTTGACCTCTTTTCTTCAGGAAGTATCACTGGCAACCAGTGCCGATGAGGCCGATGATGATGGTGATGAAAAAGTAACTTTGATGACCATTCACGGAGCAAAAGGGTTGGAGTTTAAGAATGTGTACATTGTAGGTATGGAAGAAGACCTCTTTCCTTCTCAAATGATGTTGGCAAGCCGTACCGAATTGGAGGAAGAACGGCGTTTGTTTTATGTAGCCATTACTCGAGCCGAAAAAAAATTGATACTTTCTTACGCCACAAGTCGTTATCAGTATGGGCGGATTAAAAACTGCGAGCCAAGTCGTTTTTTGCGAGAGATAGATCCTAACTTCTTAGAACAAGGCCAAGGTTCTGCCAATGCCGCAGCTTATACCAATACGAGTTTTGTTAAGAATTTACGACCCAAAAAGCCTTTCAATGCAAATCAAAATTACAATCACAAACCTTCTCCTAATTTTAAACCAAGTGATACCCGAGACCTGAAAGCAGGAATGACAGTAGAGCATTTAAAGTTTGGTCTGGGAACGGTAATGGAAGTAAAAGCCCACAACAATGATCGCAAGGCAGTGATTGCTTTTGAGAAGGCTGGAGAAAAAACTTTGTTACTCAGTTTTGCGAAACTCAAAATTCATGAATAAGTTTGTGTAATGAACGAAAAGAGTTCTTACGGAAAGAGGTCTACATACCTATTCCAATAAAACCACTCCCTGTTTGCCCACCAAATGAAGGCGCGAGCAATTTTTAGGAGTATCCAAAAAGCATTCTCCCAATATTTAGCAAACCAATTGTTAAACATGAGTTCGTTATTTTGCATACTTCTACGATTCATTACGTTAGTACATTAACCAAAAAAAATTAAAATGAGCGAAGAAAATCAGGAGTTAAACCCCAATCCTGGAGAAAGCACGGATGCAAGAAGCTTTAACTACAATACCCAACGTCCAAAGCTTACCATGAAAGAATATGGACGTAATATTCAAAAAATCGCTGATTATATCGCGAATTTGGAAGATCGTGAGACACGCACCAAGTATGCCTATACATTGGTTGAATTGATGCGACAAATCAACCCCAATATGCGCGATTCACAAGACACCCAAAACAAGCTTTGGGATGACTTGTACATTATGTCTGGTTTTGAAATAGATGTAGAAAGCCCTTTTCCAATGCCTGCTAAAGATAAGTTGGGAAAGAAACCAAAAATGTTGGAGTACAATACCCATCGTTTACACTTCAAGCATTATGGACGCAACATTGAACTTTTGGTAGAAAAAGCCTTGGAGGAAGAGGCCATTGATGACCAATTGGGAGCAGTAGTATATGTGGCCAAGCTAATGAAAGGTTTTTACGCAAGTTGGAATAAAGACAATATTGACGATGAGACAGTATTGGGCCACATCGAAAAAATTGCCGGAAAAGCTTTGAGCCCTGATATTAGAGAACGCATTGCTCAGGATAAATTGCTCGATACTCAAAAAGAAAGAAGCAAAGGCCACAGCAATAATCGAAACAAAGGAGGACGAAAAAGCGATAATCGTAAACGCAGAAATTAGTCTGATTTGTTTTCAAAAAAGACACTTGCTGCCTATCAAATGCATCTTATTTGGTAGGCAGTTTTTTTGGTGCTGCAAATATACTTAACATAATAAATGGTTATAAACAAAATCATAATTTGAATTATTATACATTCATAGCGATACTGTCTATCAATTGCTTATCTATCTTAATCGAAAAATCGTACAATGAAGTAAATCGCCCTTATTCATAAAAATTACATATTTATGCACACCAAAGCACCCTTATTACGGAAATTCATTATTTTGAAAATGTTATTTGGCTCATTACTGATATTGGCCAGTTGTTCTACTGGTCGGCGAGTAGTCAATATCAATACCAAGCGTCCCGCTGATATTACCATTCCCAGTTCAGTCAAGTCAGTTTTGTTGGTAGACCGCACCAAGTTTAATAAAAACGTGCTCAATGTGGCCGAAAGCATCTTAACAGGAGAGCTTCCTGGTGAAGACAAAGCTGCTACCCAGGCACTTATCCAAGCTTTTAGAGCCAAACTTGGAAATAATGCCCGTTTTACGACCAAAGTCGCGGCAGAACGCCTGGAAGGCAACAGCGTTTCTACTGCATTTCCTAAGCAAATTCCCTGGGCTACCATTCGCAGGTTGTGTGCGCGTTATCAAACAGATGCGGTACTGGCAGTAGAAATTTTTGACAGTGATTTTATCATTACTCAAGGCAAGCGCAAGACCAAGAAAAAGATCAAAGAAGGCAATATTACCCGAGAAGTAGAAGTGGATGAGTTCTATGCGCGAGGAGTAGATAATTTACAGGCAGGGTTGAAGTTTTACATACCTGCAACTCAAAACGTAATTGATCAAAAGCTTTATAAAAAAATTGGAACCTGGGAGGCTGGCGCAGCTTCTAAGGCTGGGGCTTTGGCCGGGTTAATTCAAAAATCGATGGCCACCCGACAACTGGCCGAAGGTTTGGGAAGGGCCTATGCTTTCCGGGTAGCTCCTATGCCAGTGCGTCTCCAGCGTTATTTTAGAGGAAAGGCCAAGAAAGCTCCCGAACTAGAGCAGGGGAGTCGCTATGCTGATGTCGCGAATTGGAAAGAGGCCATCAATGTTTGGAAAAGTGGGTTGGACAGAGCCCCCACCCGAGAGTCCGGGTATTTGGCCTATAACATTGCGGTAGCTTATGAGGTATTGGGTAATTTTAAGCTCGCCAAAGAATGGGCCCAAACTTCTTATGTGCGATATGGGAACCGTGATGGAAAACCTTATTATGATTTACTGAACCGAAGAATTGCGAATGAACAGCGGGCCAAAAGCCAATTAGGAGAATAAGGTTTTACAACGGCCGCTTATAATAACGGCATCCGTCTCTCTATAAAGCAAAATGGAGATGGATGCCGTTATTATTAGAAATACGCCTTATTGTAACAGTATGAGTTAAGTATCCGATTGATTAGGTTGCTCATTGACTTGTTTTTCAAGATTTTTGATCTTAGATATCAACTCGGCTTCCTTACGGGCTTGTTCTTCCTCTAAATCACGGATACGTCGTTGGTATTTTCGTATCACTCGGTTTACCCTGGCTTTCTCATCTTTGATGATTTCCTTACGCATACTTTTCATCTTCACCAGGTTTTGTTGCAACTGTTGTCGCGATTCTTCCAGTTCCACCTCCCGTTTCTGCATAATTTTCTGAGTTTCCTCGAGTTCGTCCAGGTTTTGACGCATTTTCTTTTCCTGAATGATCAATTTCTCACTCTTTGTTTCTGATTCTTTCAACGACAAACGGGTTTGTTCACCTGATTTTACGGTATTGATGCTAATGGCGATGTTATCGGCCACTGCCTCGATGAACTGTTTTTCATAAGAGGCAAATTCAGCTAAAGAGGCCAACTCGATGATGCCGTGGATTTCGTCACCCACAATAAGCGGTACAATCAACAGGGCTTTGGCGGGTGCTTCTCCCAAACCCGATTGAATGGTACTGTAGTTTTCAGGGATTTCGGTAATGTAAATGGTGCTAAGTTCTTGAAATGCCTGACCAATGAGTCCTTCACCTCTTTGAATACTTTTGTCTACATACTTGAAGCGGTCATAAGCATAACAGCTCGATAATATCATTGCATCTTTTTCTTTATTGATCAAGAAAAATGCACCTTGAGTAGCCTTGAGGTATTTTACCAAGTGAGAGATCACATATTGCCCTAGCTCTTGCAAGCTATTGTTATGGTCTCGCAATACGTTATTGATGTTGGTAACCCCTTGATCTATCCATCGTCGTTGTTGTTCGTCTAAAGAAAGGTCACGTAAGTTTTCACGCATTTCCAGTAGCGCCAACCCTAGCACATCCTCTTCACTTTTGACTTCATATTGATAGTCGAAGTTTCCTTTCCCCACATTTTCGGCAAAAGCGGCCAATTGGCGGGTACTGTCGATGAGAGTATTCAATGCTTCGTCGATTTTACCCAACTCATCTTTATAAATTTTGGCCGTTTTATGTGGGAAACGGCCTTCCGAAAGCATCGTAATCTCTTTTTGAATTTTGAGCATAGGGCGCGATAAGCTACGGGCCAGCCACAGACCCAGCAAGAAATTGATAAAAAACAAAACCGCCGATATTTTTACCAGGTTTTCACCAAAATCGGTCACCGATTTCAGTACCTCGTCTTTGTTAATTTCAGTAATGATGGCCCACCGTTTGTCAAATACATTGACGGGCGAATAGGTATAGATGACTTCATTCCCCAAGAAGTCTTTGGCAATAAATTGCCCATCTTGACGATTGAGGGCATTAATAGCTGCTTGTCCTCCATTTGACCGCATCAAGATGGAAGTCCTAAGGCGTTCAATTCGTTTGATGGTAATGGTATCTACCCCTGACTTATACATTTGAGTAAAGTATCGCAAAGGATTTTCCTGAATAGACCGGGTATTGGTTCTTACCTTGTAATCTCGTCCTACAATATTGGTTTCTCCTGAAGTGCCCAGGTTTTCCCATTTCTTATTACTCGTCATGATGTGGTCTATGCGCTTATCAGAAAGCTTGAAAATGAGCACTCCAATGCGGCTATTACCACTATACACCATTGTAGCGATGAAACTGGTCGGTTTGTAATAAGCAGGGGTGTAAAAATCGTAATCAGCAAATGCGACATACCCCTTTTTGCTGGCTTTCAGTATTTTACGATAAGCGTTGGTAAGTTTGGTGTTTTTTAGATGGCCTCTTAGTAGGTTATCACCATAGTCGATGGATTTTTCTACCGAATACACAATATTTCCCCTAAGGTCGGCCAACATGATGTCACTGTAGCCAAATGTTTTGCTATACTTAGAAAAACCAGGGTGGTATTTCAAGTGGGTTTCGTGGTAAATGCTGGGCGCTTGTACTTGATTGAGGCGGTACTTATACTCTACAGGATTGGGGTTGCGAGCAATGTAATGGTATTGTAAAATGTTTTTTCGTTTGTTAGACTGGTCCTGTAAAAAATTTTCTAGAGTATATTTGCCCAATGAGTTGGTGTTGAGCTTGCTTACAAACTCTTGGTTATAAAACAGCTTTAATTTACGAATGAATTTATCCTCCAGAGTTTGTTCATTGAGATCTTCAAAGTTTTGTTGGAACTCCTGGAGGGCATCAATGGTACTAGAGTTTTCAGAAAGCGTCAATAATTGACTTTTTACATTTTGATAATACTCTTCTACGGCGAGTTTCTTGCTTTTTGTAATTGATTCGAGTAGCTGAAACGACTTATCCGTGAGTAATCGCTTTCCGTCAAAATAACTAGTGATTCCAATAAAGCCTTGGGCAATTACTGATACCACAAAAAGTGCTAACTGAAACTTGGTAAATAATTTTAAGTTCTTAAAAAATTCTAACATCCCTTTAGATTCATTACCTAACAGATCTTCAAAATGAGTCCATTTATTCAAAACTCTCGAAATGTCATCATAACTTCCCGAGAGTTTTGGTGCTCAATTTACTTATAATCAATCACTAATACCAATTTTAACTGGTGATGTGATTTTACAGTCGGGTGATATTTGCCCCCAAGGCATTGAGCCGCTGATCGATGTATTGATAACCTCGGTCAATTTGCTCGATATTATCAATAATACTGGTACCTTCGGCCGACATAGCAGCAATCAATAGTGCCACTCCTGCTCGAATATCTGGTGAAGTCATTCGAATGCCTCGGAGCATAATTTGTTTGTTTAAGCCAATGACAGTGGCCCGATGGGGATCATTCAAAATAATTTGAGCCCCCATGTCAATCAACTTGTCTACAAAAAACAAGCGACTTTCAAACATCTTTTGATGAACTAAAACCGTGCCTTTTGCCTGAGTAGCAGTTACAAGAATGATACTCATCAGGTCAGGAGTGAAACCAGGCCAGGGAGCATCAGCCACCGTAAGGATAGATCCATCCATAAAAGTATCTATAGTGTAGTTTTCCTGAGCCGGAATGTAAATATCGTCTTGGCGAAACTCCATTTGGATGCCTAATCGCTGGAATATATGAGGAATAAGGCCCAGCTGATCGATGCGACAGTCTTTGATGGTAAGTTCAGAATGGGTAATGGCGGCCATCCCAATGAAACTTCCGATTTCGATCATATCCGGCAACATGGTATGCTCAGTACCTCCTAGTTCGTCAACGCCTTCAATTTTTAGTAAATTGGAACCAATCCCGTCAATTTTGGCGCCCATTCTTACCAACATCTTGCACAATTGCTGAATGTAGGGCTCGCAAGCAGCATGGTAAATGGTGGTGGTGCCCTTGGCCCTTACTGTGGTCATAATGATATTGGCAGTACCCGTTACCGAGGCTTCATCAAGGTGCATGTAAGTGCCCTCTAGCTGGGTAGCATCTACATCGTAGATATTGGTTTTGACATCATAGTTGAACTTGGCACCCAATCTCTGAAATCCCAGAAAGTGGGTATCTAAACGTCGACGGCCAATTTTATCCCCTCCTGGTTTGGGGATACGACTCCGGCCAAAACGAGCCAAAAGTGGACCAAGTAACATGACCGAGCCACGTAAAGATGAGGCTTTTTTTTGGTATTCTGGAGAAGCCAAATAGTCAAGGTTTACCTGAATAGCCTGAAAACGATAACTTCCTTCTTTCAGTTTGGTCACTTCTACGCCAATTTCCTGAACCAATTCGATCAAACGATTGACATCGCGGATATAGGGAATGTTATGAATGGTGACGGGCTCTGCGGTAAGCAGAGTTGCACAAATAATTTGTAAAGCTTCATTTTTAGCGCCCTGTGGGGTGATCTCCCCCTTGAGCCGATTGCCTCCTTTTACTTCAAAAGATGCCATTGAGTTTAGGTAGATTTTAAGAAGTTGGTTATTAAATTTTTTGAAAATGAAAGGTTGCAGATTTTTGGTGGAAATAAAAATTATAATGCCTTTATTTTGAAAGAAAAAGAAGCAGCAAATTCATTGTCTTCAACCAATGGCTGAAAGTGATGGCCTTACTATGAAAATAATTGGGTACAAAGTAGAATATGACAATTTGCTTCAAAGTGGTAAAGTAGTACTTTTGTCTGATCAAATAATTCAAAAAACTTATGAGGATAAGGATATCTAACCAATGGGGAAGTTTGATTTTGGTTGTGTTGATGAGCCAAGCGATTCACGCTCAGAACTTTACCTTGCCTAAAATCACCTATGATAAAGTGAAAATTACCAGATCGGATGCCAATGGTAACATTGGCCAAAAGAAATACTACAAAGGAAATCAAGTAGTATTGGAAGTCAACTATCCGTTCAAAGGAAGCATCAAAGGGTACTGTTATTCATCCAATATCGTATACGATTCTACCTATATTTATCCAGCAAACCAACGCGTGTATATTACTTTTCGAAGTAGAAAAGTATTTTATTCAACCTGGAAAAAAGGAGGGAACCTATTGCACGAAACAGCGTATTGGCCCAATGGTAAATTGCGTTATAAAATAACCCGAGTGGCTACCCTGGATCTATTGAACCCGAGTGCCGAATGTGGTAATGATAAGTTTGAAGTGGGTGAAAGTTTTAGATACGATAAAAACGGTAAACTGACCTCATACGAAAATTTTAGCACCGGAAAGTTGCTAGACCCAAAAAAACAAAAAGTATTGGCCAATCCGCGTTTTAAAAAGATGCGTAAAGTAGCTGATAAAACGCTGCAAAAAGCGTTTGGTAAGCGATTTTTTAGGGAATACATTGCGGTCAATTATGGTGCTACCAAGTTTCAGCTTTCCTCCAAAGAAAAAAGCGATTACAGGAATCGTTTACCCAGAAGAGGCGATGGAGCCGACTGGTTTTACTATCCAGTAAGGAAAAAGCCTTATGACTGCATCGATTTTGCTTATTTGATGAAGCTCGACGACCATCATTGGTTCAATACAATTGTAGTACGGGTAGATACCTTGGGAAAAGTAGTTTTCAAGAAAATGGCCAAATACCGTGGTTATGAAAATGCTACTCAGGGGTTCTTAGAAAAACGAGTGGCTAAATTATTGACGACGGCCCAAGCTTTGAAACGTCTGCGCTCCGCAAAAATGAAATATCCATTGACCAAGGAATATTGGGTAAGGTTTGTATGGAAGGCAAGTGAAGCAGGGAGCGCCAAAGGAAGTTATTATTACCAGTTTTTGTACGATCAACTGCATAGGAGCGATTACGGGAGTAGTCAAGTATATTATCGTCAAGCATTGGTAAATGCTACTAATGGGAAAATAACACTATCCAAGGATGAAGTTGATGGGGAAGAGAGCATGGAGATGCCTCCCCGCAGACAAAAACGAAACAAAAAGTATGGCATCGTAGATTATCGTGAGATAATGATTCCCTTTGATTATGAGCAACTTCCTGAGTACTTGAGTAGTTGCATGATTGCGCGCAGGAAGGGAAAATATGGAGTGATTGATCATGAGAATAGAGCATTGATTCCGCTTGAGTTTGATCAAGTTTATTATCTGAAAACAACTAAAAAACGTTATCGAGAATTCTTTTTGGTGGTGGTCAAAAACGGGCTTTTAGGGTTGTATGACCGTACTGGAGAAGAGTTGCTTGAGCCTCAGTTTGCCAAAATAACGGTGGACGATGATCAGGAGAAAATCATTTTGGAGACTTCCAAAGGCAAAAAACAAGTGTACCGAATGGGGAAAAATTAGATAGGTTAGTGGGTAGTTTTGTTTAGTCCACGGTCGACGGTCCATAGTCCACAGTAACGCAAAGCGGTACAAATTAATCGTCGCTTTGCGTAACCATTTAGCAATGCAACAATGAGCCGAAGGCGGAACAATAGAAGTTAATCATCGCTTCGCGCAGCCATTTAGCAATGCAACAATAAGCGTAGCGAAACCATTTAGCCATTTAACAATTAATTTTAGTCCATAGTAGCGGAACAAGTTATTTATTCGCATTTTTTTTGAGGGAGATAAAATAATTGTATTTTAACAGCACATTTTCAACGGCAAATAAGCTGGACTTCAAAAATTGAATAAGGCAAAACTTCATGAATGGATCGAATTAATTTTAAACCAACCAATTTGGGGGCAAAATGGGTGTTCACTTTGTTGGTATTATTGGTGTTGCAGCCTGCATTGTTGGGGCAACAAAAGGTACGTATTTCACCAAGTTTCAAATTCCAAAAGATCGGGACCCAGCACATTCATTGGTTGGCAGATTCCTCGAACCAATTGACCCTGCAAGATATTCTGAAGAGCAAATATCAAAAACGATTTGATACCCTAAAACAAATCAACGTAGGGGTTACCAATAATACCCATTGGGTAAAAATAAGCATTGATAATCAATCTGGTTTGACGGCCTTTATGTTGTCGCTTACGACTAGGTTGGATGTATTGAGCATTTATTATCAGCAAGACCAAACCTGGGTGCATCAAGCGCTGGGGTTCAAAGACATTCCATTTCAACAACGAAAAATACAATACTTTGCGAATACTTTGCCGATAAAACTCCCCCAAGGAACGACTGTTTTTTACTTTAAAATCAAATCCCACGAAGCTGTTTTATTAGATTTTGCGATTCATGAACGTACCCATTTTATCAACCATAGCCTACGTTCCAATTTTTGGTTTGGGATATTTTATGGCATTATTTTGATCATAGCAGCTTTGATTTTTTTCGTGCTAATTGCGATCCGAGACATTGCCTACCTGTACTACTTTCTTTTTATTGTTTTGAATGGCCTCGTGATTTCTATATTGGATAGCCATTATTTATACTTCAATATAGGTACCTACACCTTGTTTCTTTATAGTAACCAATTCGTGATTTTATTGGCAATCGTGATATTGTGGTTTACAATACATTTTTTATCACTTAGGGTGAAAGCCCCTGTTTTGTACAAAGTATTTCTGGGTTTTTTAGGGATGAATACCAGCTACCTGGCCGTGAGTTTTTTTGCGATAGGAAGTTTGGTAGTAGCTAAAGCAACTGGTTACTTGACGTTGTTCAACATTGCCTTGACGTTATTTACTGGACTATATCTTTGGCTAAAGGGAATGAAATCGGCCCGCTTTTTTTCGCTTGCTTGGTTTTTTTACATTGTGGCAGGAGTGTTGGAAACACTGGTTACCATTGGAGGAACTCATTTTGACCATGTGGTATTGCATTATCCACTGCATTTTGGGCTCACCTTGCAAATTATTTTCCTTTCTTTGGCGTTGGTAGACCGAGTCAATCTACTGCGCATAGAACGTGATCAAGCTCAACAAGAGGTTTTGGAAGCCTCTCAGGAAAACGAGCGCATTGTAAAAGAACAAAATGAGCAGTTGGAGGTAAAGGTAGAAGAACGAACCCTTGCGTTGCAAAAATCTCAGGAAGAGGTCATGGTTCAAAATGAGGAGTTACGTCAGACTCAGGAAGAAATTGCTTCCCAACGCGATTTTCTTGATTCACAAAATCTTCAGCTAGAAGAGCAAAATCACCAGATTAAGAGTAGCATCAGAGCCGCAAAATCGTTGCAGACTGCCGTGTTGCCCGACAAGGAAAAGTTAGATGAATTGCTGACCGATTATTTTTTGATTAACCGCCCTCGTGATGTGGTCTCAGGAGACTTTTATTGGGTCAATAAAATGGGGGAATGCACTATTTTGGCAGTGGCAGATTGTACTGGCCATGGAGTCAAGGGAGCTTTCATGACTTTGATTGGCAATAGTTTGCTGGACAAAATTATTTATCAGGACCAGGTGACTCGTCCGGCTCAGATTCTAAATGAGTTGCATACACAAGTAAACGTCAAGTTGAGGGATGAACAAACCATGCGGCGTAATGGGATGGATATTGCGGTGATAAGCATTGTAAAACAAGCTGACAAAGTGAGGATTCATTTTGCTGGGGCAAAAAATGGCCTGTTCTACAAAAATGCTACTGAATCGCATTTACAAGAAATAAAAGGAAGCCGTAAATCAATTGGGGGCGATCAAGGCATGCATCAAATATTTAAGGAGCAAACTTTAGAGCTTGCCCCACAAAGTTTACTTTTTTTTGGTTCCGATGGGCTAGAAGATCAAAATAACTCAAAGCGAAAGAAGTTTGGAAAGTCGCGATTGTGGCATATTCTAGAAGAAAATGCGCACTTGCCACTGCCCCAGCAAGGGACCATGTTGACTCAGGCCTTGGATCAGTTTATGGAGTATACCGAACAAAGGGATGACATCTTGTTTATAGGGTTGAAAGTTTAGGAATTATTCCCGTAGTGATCCTGTGGCTAAATGAAGTAACGCTTTCAAAATAAGTGTCGAGATTTTAGTAAAATCACTCAAAGCTAAACCTCAGAGTTCCTTACAGGACAAGTTTTGCGCTCGTAGCAGGGCTACGGG
>CALDJV010001186.1 GCA_937899305.1 uncultured Cytophagaceae bacterium | reverse complement strand
AATCCCCTTTTTTTTACCAATAATAATTCACAGTATTTGGCGAACATGTTAATTTGTTTATCTAAGTTATAATTCTTTGAGCCTGTAAATGATTGGCTTACTAGGACTTGCATCGCTCCAAAGACTAATTACCTGCAAATTAAGAAGGTAAAAACCATCAGGAACGCTTGAATTTACATAAACCAATTCAGTTATTGTGCAATCCTTGCGAGTTTTTTCTGGATATTGCCAAAATGCATGATGGCATTTCAGTTCACCATTGTCTTCCTCCCGATCTACCGAGGGTAAATCCACCAAAAGATGTTTCACCTGATGCTTCGCTAAAAACTTGCCAATTTCAGCATCCAGGTAGGGTGGATTAGTACCTGAGTATTGTTTTTTCAATTTTGCTTCCTCATTTGGAAGCGTTCTTATAATGATGGCTTCTGGGATTACCCCATTTAGTTGTCGTTCCAGGTCTTCTAACCTCACTATGCTATCTGGTCCCTCTGAGTAAGCAGGAAGCGTGACCAATTGTGCAAAGAAAAGGTGTTTTTTCAGACAATTGTATATGGTAGCATTTGCATCGGCCGAAATATGTCCATAACATTCAGTATGGGTACCATTTCCGTGAGGAGTAAGGGTAACACGTTGATAATTTACTGGCCCTCCTTGAGCCACACTGCCCACAAAATCGCCAAATACGTAAGTTTCAAAAGTTACCTTTTGGGCATAGTAACAATTCACCGAATCCTCCCTTAATACAGTGGATATATCTATGGCAAATTGTGGATCAAAGCCATAAGCTTGCCCCAGGTAATTTATCTCGACTGAAGAAATCATTTCTTATTCAACAATAAATAAATCAGAAGCTATTTTATCGGCAAATAATTTACCATGATTGGTGAGCTTCAATACATTATCTTCAATTTTTAACAACTTTTTATCTATATACTCATCAATGTAACTTTTGTTGTGGTTTAACATATTTATACCAAAATTATTAAAAACTTTGTCTAAATCACAACCCCAAATGGTTCTCAAGCTTGTCATGATATATTCATTGACTTGGTCAATTTTGGTTAAGTTTTCCAACGAGGACGGAACCATATTTTGTTGAATACTCTTAAGGTATTTACCGTTACTAGTGACGTTAAACTGGCGACTAGAGCCATTATAAGAATGAGCACTAGGGCCTATACCCAGGTAAGGGTTTTTTATCCAATAGTTACTGTTATGCTTAGAGTAAATTTGATTTTTGGCAAAATTTGAAATCTCGTATTGCTCAAATCCGTGTTCGCCCAGGTGACTGATCAAGGCGTTGAATTGCTGAGAAGCGAATTCATCATCAATCGGAGGCATTTGATTGTTTTGTAACATTCGGCCAAATACGGTTTGTTCCTCAATGGTAAGACAATAAGCCGAGATATGTTGTATTTGAAGCGCAGTAGCTTGTTCTAAATCCTGTTGCCAAGTATCGTGATTGGCCACCGGAATGGCATATATCAAATCTATGCTGATGTTATCGAAGCCCAAGTTTTGAGCGTCTGCAATACTTTGCTTGGCTTGTGAGGCATTGTGGGCTCGATTCAAATAACTCAAACATATATCTTGAAACGATTGGGTACCAATGCTTAACCGGTTGATGCCTGATTTTTTGAATAAGTTGAGCTTTTCCAGGGTTAAGTCGTCTGGATTGGCCTCCAGTGTTACCTCAGCGTCTTTATCTAAAGAAAATGTTTTGTGGATGGTATCCATCAAATAAGATAGCTCGTATTCGTTTAATAATGATGGTGTCCCTCCTCCAAAATAAATGGTATCAAGTTGAGAAGTGGGTAAATAATTTTTTTGAAGGATAATTTCCTGAGCTAAAGCCTGCACTACTGCGGACTGATCACGTTGATTTACACTAAAGTGAAAATCACAATAATGACAAGCTTGCTTACAAAATGGTATATGAATGTATAGACTTGGCAAAATACTAAGTTTAAAAAATAACAATAGATTACTGAGTAACACTTTCAAAATAAGTGTAATAGGTATACTGATGATGATACCTATAATTACCTATGGGCAATCCTCAGATAGCATTCCTGAAACAGGCAAGCAAATAACCAATACAACATTCGTAAAGTTATTTTTAAAGCCCGAAAAAGTTGAAATCCCTTCAAAGATAAGGTTTAAATACCAGTACCAAACCAAACCAATGGCTCAAACTGCCATTCGACAGCTCATCAATACGTTGCACCAACAGGCTTACCTTGATGCTCGGCTAGATAGTGTAGTCTTGGTAGCAGATACTTTACAGGCATATGTTTTTCGAGGTGAAGTATTTAAGTGGAAACACCTACATAAAGGTAATCTACCCAGGAAAATTATCAATCATGTAGGTTTTAAAGAGAAGTTTTACAAAAATCAATACTTTCTGCATAAATCAATTTCGAAGTTACAAAATAAAATATTGACCTATTCCGAAAACCATGGTTATCCTTATGCCCAAATGCGTTTAGACTCCATCCAAATCGAAGGTCATCGGGTGAGCGCCCAATTACAATATACCAAGGGGCCTTTGATTACTTTCGACACATTGCGCATTCGGGGAAAAGTAAATATAAAGCGGAAGTTTTTAGCTAAATATTTACGGCTAAAAGAAGGAGAAGTGTTTAGCCAACAAAAAGTGAAGAATGCCGAACGATTGCTTCGTCAACTGCCCTACCTCAAGGTAGTGAAACCAACCCAGACTGAATTTCGAGCAAAAAAAGCATTCGTTAATTTATTTTTAAGAAAACGGAAGGCAAATCAGATCAACCTGTTGGTAGGTATTTTACCAAACGAGCGCGAACCCAATACCGTGGAATGGATGGGAGAGTTTGATTTGTCGTTACAAAATGTATTTGGAAGCGGTAAAAACCTCACTGCGAAATGGCTCAGGCCCGAACCTCAATCTCAGACGCTTAACTTAAATTATACTCATCCACTATTGTTTAACTCTTACCTGGACTTCCAGGCCAATTTCAATTTATTGAGAGAAGATACCTCGTTTGTGAACCTAAACCTGGGGGGAAACTTGTTGTACCACCTCAAAAACGGAAATAAAGTAAGAGTGAGTTTCAATTCAAGAAGTTCACGCGTATTGAACAGCAGTATATTTCAAAACATCACTCGCCTGCCCGATACCCTAGATGTTTCTTTTGTATCGTATGGTATCGGGTATCGTTTAAGCCAATTAGACGATGGCTTGTTTCCTACCAAAGGCAATCTGGTAGACATTTCGATGGAAGTAGGGCAAAAAAATATTCAACGAAATCTAGAGTTACCCGAAGAATTTTATCAAAACATTCCACTCAACACGACTCAGTTTGTATATAAGTTTGATTGGCAGCATTACTTACCCATCAATCAAAAAACAGTATTGTATTGGCGGCTGAATGCGGGCACCATGGTTAACAACCAATTGTTGGCCAATGAGTTGTTTAGATTGGGGGGCATTGATAATTTGAGAGGACATAATCAAAATGTATTCTTAGCCTCGAGTTTTGCGATTGTCAATTTAGAGTATCGAGTCATATTTGATGAAAATTCGTATTTGTTTGTTTTTTATGACCAAGGTTGGCTACAGCAAAAAACCATTAATTTTTTTGGTGAGGATACCCCGCTTGGTTTTGGATTGGGGCTTAATTTTCCTACTCAGGCTGGCATATTTAATATTGTTTATGCCTTGGGCCAAACCAAGGATTTACCAATAAGTTTCAATCGTTCAAAAATACATTTTGGTTTTATAAGTAGATTTTGAAATATTTGTACAAGAACTCATCTACGGTGTTGAGTCGAGTTCCAACTCAAAAGTCACTTATGAAGCATTATATTGTTCAAATCATCATATTATGGGGAGTACTTGTCAGTGTAGGTTCGTTATCTTATGCTAAAGACAATGAGCAGGAGCGGTTTTTTAAAATATATGACCTTGAAGATGGGTGGCAAGTGTATGATACCAAATACAATGCATATGTACCTTATATAGAGGATAGGCATAATAATTCTAAGACGGCCAGTTTTTGGTTGGATACTCAAAAGTACCAAGGGCTTGAGCTTACGTTTAAAAGCCCTAAGAATGTATTTGTTTTTATCAACAAGCAACTATGCAAAGAAATAAAAAAAGCAGGGTGGGTCACATTCAAAGTGGATAGTCTCAGGCAGTTATATAAAGGCCAGAAAAAGTTATTTTTCACTTTTTATGATAGGGGTTATCGTCTTCCTTTAAAGTCTGTGTATGTAGGTTATTTCAAAAGAGAGATTACAAACACAACCAAAACAAAAAAAGAGAGTACCATAATACAAGAAAAATATCGTAAGGTGTCTGGTGTCAAAAATTTTGTCATCGTAGTAAGTGCAGTTATTCTGGGAATTTTCACACTTTTATTGAATTTTCACCCCAAAATATTTTCTAGTTATTATAGCTTACAAAGCAGTGTATCGAGCTTATCGCGCAAAGATATTATGCTAATTAACAAGCCATTCAATATCATCAATATGCTATTCTTGGCTACCCATGCACTTACTGTAAGCCTCTTTTATATTCTTGCTCAGAAGGACATAACTGGTATTATTAACGTATCATTTAAGTTAGCAAGTACCAATTTTGATTTTGTATCTCTTCTTCTCAACTATGCCGTGTTCTTTGCCATCGTGTTTGGGCTATTTTTTCTGAAGTACATCTTACTAAAGGTTTTTGGAGTGCTTTTGAGCCTTGAAAAGATAGAGTATACTCACTTTTATGAGTATATGAGACTGTCGCAGCTGTTTTACACTGTTGCTGTCATTTTTCCAATTTTTATGCTTATATCAAAAGGAGAATACACCTTGGGTATTGATAAGTTTTTTATCTATATCGTCATAGGTTTTCACTTTTTACAAACAATACTGGTTAGTTTTTATGTAAATAAAAGAGTACAACTTAAGAATCTCTATTTATTTTATTACCTTTGCAGCACAGAACTTACCCCCTTGTTAATTGGCATAAAATTATTACTTTTCAACTAGTTTACTTTGTAATCAGCAAATAGTAAAGAAAATCTTTAGCGCATGAGTGAACTACACCCTCAAATGCCTCAAATTGTTCGTGAGCGACTTCGGAAAGTGGAAAGTATCTTAGTATCACAACCTAAACCTAGTAACGACAAATCACCCTATTTTAAATTGGCAGAAAGATATGATGTAAAGGTAGATTTCAGACCTTTTATCGATGTTGTACCTGTTTCTGTAAAGGAATTTAGAAAACAAAAGGTCGATATCTTAGATCATTCTGCAGTGATTTTTACTAGTAGGAAAGCAGTTACCTTGTTTTTTGAAATGTGTAATAGCCTAAAAATTGAGATACCTGCTGATATGAAATACTTTTGTATTTCTAGTCAAACTGCGAATTACCTACAGAAGTACATCGTAGTAAGAAAAAGAAAAATATTCACTGGGCAAAAAATGTCCAAAGACTTACTGGAAATTATCAAGAAACACAAGGGTGAAAAATTTCTATTTCCTTGTTCTAATATAAGAAAAGATGATATTCCAAATTTTTTGACTAAGAACGATTATCAGTACACAGAGGTAGTACTCTACAGAACTGAGGCAAGTGATTTGTCTGATTTATCGGACGTAAATTATGACATCATTGCTTTTTTTAGTCCTTCAGGAATACAATCTTTGTTTGCAAACTTTCCAGATTTCAAGCAAAACAAAACACGCATTGCTGCTTTTGGACCCACTACAGCCAAAGCGGTTCGTGATGCCGGTTTAGTGTTAGATATAGAGGCTCCAATGCCCAATGCACCTTCGATGACTGGCGCTATTGAAAACTACATCAAAGTTTCCAATAATCTGAAGTAAGTATAAGTTTTACTACATAAGTAGCTTTGTTTTAAACTTATATTTACCGATAATAAATAAGTTTATAAACAAAGCTATTTTTTTGACATATGAACAACACTTGGAGAACAATACTAATATTTGCTTTCTTTCTAAATAGCGTAGCCCTTCAGGCCCAGCAAGATGCTCAGTTTAGTCAATACATGTTCAATCAATTGTTCATCAACCCAGCTTATGCAGGAGTAGATGAAAAACTGTCGTTTTCCCTGATTCATCGTACCCAATGGGCGGGCCTAAATCCTACTTTTGACAATGGAGGAAGCCCCAACACCCAAGTATTGAGTGTTGGATACGGAAATAGGAAGTTTCGAAGTGGGGTTGGTCTACATTTTGTGAATGACATGATCGGTCCATTGATTAATCGTGAAGCGCAACTTTCTTATGCTTATCACGTACCACTTGGTAGTCGTAATGGCTCTGATGCAAAACTATCAATAGGAGTGAGAGGAGGAATTTACTCTCAAACCATTGATTTTGATCAATTTAGAGCTCTTGATCCTGACGATAAGTTGATTCAGTCGGGAATTTTGTCACAGACAAACTCTGACATGGCGGCTGGAATATATTACCACTCGAATACATTTTTTGGTGGACTCAGTATGAGCCACATCATTCCCCAAAAATTTGATTTTGGACAAGAAGGGAGCGAAGGAGTCTTAGCCAACAATGTATATTTATTGGCTGGTTACAATTTTAGTGTTGGAAACGGGCTAAGAAGAAGCCTCATCATTACTCCATCAGTGCTTGTGAAAGCTGTTCCTACCAATTTGAGTGGATATTCGTTTGATGTGGGGGCAATTGCCACCTTAAATGATAAGTTTTTTGGGGGGATATCGTACCGCCAAGAAGAATCAGCATCGGTAATATTAGGAGTTCGGCTAAACAAAGATGCTAAAAAACCCACATTACAAATTGCTTATGGATTTGATTATGTTTTTATAGGACAAGATGCTAAAAGCCCTACATCTCATGAGATATCTGTGTCTTACAAAATACCACTGTTTTACCATGAGGATCCAAAAGCAAACACTCCAAGGTATAATAATGTGAAGTAAAAGCTAAAAAGCGCGAAAAAAAAAGTAATATTGTGGTAAATACTCCGTTTTCGAAGCAAGTTTGGAACAAGAACAATTTTGAACCATTAATTTGGCGCGATATTAGTATAGTTACCAAATAAAAGTAAATATTAAGAAATAAATAATAAAGCTAAACCAAAGAAACAATTATTATTAATTTGTTAGGTGTTATGAATAAAATGTTGTTTAAGTACAAGTTTTTGTCCTATACCTTGATAGCATTTTCTTTGTTATCATTGCAAGGGTGTTTTCTGTTTGGGAAGAAAGGTGATCCCAACAGTCTGGACGCCAGAATAAACGGATCTGCCGGCGAAATCATTCCTTTTGAACAGGTAAGAAGTGATTATGCACAATATGTTCCCAGTGGTATGGTAGTAGTACCTTCTGGTACTTTTCACATGGGACAAGCCGATGAAGATGTTCCTGCAACTCAGATCAACTTGAATAAGCAAATTACAATCAGTGCTTTTTTCATGGATCAGACCGAAATTACAAACAACCAGTATCGTTTGTTTACTGATATTTTGTTATCATATTCAGAAGGTCGTCAGTCGCAAGGTGAAGAATTACCACAAGAATATCAAGAAGGTGTAATGGACAAGTTGTTCCTGAAAAATGGAACACCAGTTAGACCAGATTCAATCAAAGTTATGAATGAGATGTATCCAGATACTACACGCTGGAGCACTGAATATGCCCACCATATGGGAGACCCCTTGATGGAATATTATTTTATGCACCCTGCATTTGATGATTATCCAGTAGTAGGGGTAGATTGGCAAGCTGCTAAGTTTTTCTGCCAATGGCGAACCATGCATTTAAATTATTACCGACATACTGTAGAAGGAGACCCTTATCCAGCACCACGTTTCCGTTTACCAACCGAGGCCGAGTGGGAATATGCATCAAGAGGTGGTCGTGATATGGCGAAATACCCCTGGGGAAGCCCTTATTTAAGAAATACTTTGGGATGTATGTTGGCTAACTTCAAGCCTGGACGTGGTAACTATTTTGACGATGGTTTTGCTTACACTGGTCCTGTAGCTCAGTACTTCCCTAACGATTATGGTTTGTACGATATGGCCGGAAATGTAGCCGAGTGGGTTTTAGATGCTTACTTTGAGTCTGCTACTCCAATCGTATGGGATTTGAACCCTGTATTTAACCCCCCAATTACCAAAGAAGGAAAAGACGACACAAACATAAACAATCGAAGAGTGATTAGAGGCGGATCTTGGAAAGACATTGCTTACTACTGCGAAACTGGTTCGCGAACTTTCCAACATTGGGATTCCTCATCAACTTCTATTGGTTTCCGTTGTGCTATGACATATTTAGGTCGCTCATCTGGAGAAGAGGTTGACCTTGGACGATAAAAACATGCATATCATTGCATTCTTTCTATACAACTACTAAATTTATACTTGTTAAACTATTCTTAAATTTTTAAACACTAAACTTTTACTAAAATGAGTTCAACGAAGAAACTTAGTACTATGGAGTATATCTATACTTTTATTGTACCCCGAGTTACGAATATTGGAGCTGCAGTTGTTATTATAGGTGCAATGTTTAAAATTCTTCACTTACCTAATGGAGGATTCATCTTGGCAGCTGGTCTGGTTACAGAGGCTTTCTTGTTCTTTATCGCGGCGTTTGCTCCTCTTTATGCTGAAAATCATCGCCCTGATTGGTCTTTGGTATATCCTCAGTTGAAAGATCCAAATGAGAAAGGTTATGATGCTAGACTAATGACAAGTAGTGGTCAAGCATTGCCTGAGGTAAAGCAAGACCCTAAGGTAGCTCAAAGATTAGCTGAGATTGACGCAGCGTTGGCAAACTCTGTGACTCCTGCCAAACTAGATAACTTCGGTAAAGGAATGAAAGACCTTACTGAAAGCGTAACCAAAATGAGTAAGTTGGGTGATGCTTCAGTAGCCACTGCCGAATATTCTAAAAATGTGAAATTGGCTTCTAATGCAATTGTAGAAATGAACAAGTCTTACAAGACTACCATTACTGCAATGAGTGAAATGGCGAATGCCTCTAAAGATGCCAAAGCTTACCATGCCCAAGTACAAGGCTTGACTAAAAACTTGACCGAGTTGAATACATTCTACGAAGTAGAAATGCGTGAAGCTAAGAAGCACGTTAAATCGGTGAATGACTTCTACAAAGGTTTAGGTGTAGCCTTAGAAAATGTTTCTAATGCTGGTAAAGATGCTGCAACTTTCAAGACTGAAATGTCTAAACTAACTACTAGCCTGACTTCTTTGAACAAGGTGTACGGTGGTATGTTAGCTGCTATGAAAGGATAGTTTTAATTTGTATTTGTTTAACTAAAAAAATTAACTCAATCTTATGGCAGGTGAAAAGTTAAGTCCACGGCAGCAAATGATTGGCTTGATGTATCTAGTATTGATGGCAATGCTGGCACTTCAAGTAAGCTCGACCATTATGGACAAGTTCATATTTTTGAACAGTGCGTTAGAGACCTCGCTTACAACAGCTAAAAAAGCGAGCGACAATGCTCTCGAGGCATTGAAAAAAGATGTAGAGAAGAACGGTAGTTCTCGCGATGGTGTTGCCAGAGTAAAACGTGCTGAAAAACTCAAAGAGGAAACAGCCACTATACTAGGCTACATCGAGAGACTCAAGAAAGAGTTGGGAAACAAAGCTGGTGGCGGTTATGATAAAAAAACTGGTGCGCTAAAAAATCCTAAGGAAGAATCAAAAGTAGAAGAACTAATGATTGGTCCTAACAAGGATAAGAAAGGGTATGACCTCAAGAAAAAGCTTGATGCTTATGTAAAGTGGTTGTATGACCAGCACAAAGAATTTTTTGATAAACCGTTTGACCCCATTGCTGAGGGGAATGAAAATAACCCAATTTATCAGTATGATCCAGTACAAAAAGGAAAAGATTTTGCTGAAGCCAACTTTGGACATACCCCAGTAGTGGCTGCATTGGCAGTATTGACCCAGAAGCAATCGGTAATTCTAAACTATGAGGCTCAAGTTTTAAAGAAACTTGGCGCAGGTGACCTTTCTGCAGATTTGAAATTTGACAGAGTAGAAGCCGGGGTAAGTGTAGAAGCAAATACCGTAGCTCCTGGTGATGAATACAAGGCTAAGTTATTTATTGCTGCTTCTGCAACTAATGCCAATCCACGTATGACTTACAATGGTTCTCCCGTAACTGTAACTGATGGCAAGGGAGAAGTAAAGTTTAAAGTAAGTGATCCAGGTGCTGGCGCTTATAAAGATGGACGAGCCAAAGGCAGATGGAAAGGAACCATTACCTTTAAAAATAGAGGTAAAGATACTACTTTCAACATTGATCAAGAGTATACAATTGTACAACCTGTGTTGTTGGTAAACTCTGCTACGATCAACCCTTTGTATAGAAATTGTGCCAACCCGTTGGTTACTTCGGTACCTGCTCTAGGCGCAAGCTATAGCCCAAGCTATCAGGTAACAAATGGTTCGGCAGTACCTGGTTCTCAGAAAGGATACGTGACTGTTTTCCCTGGTGCTGGTGCAAAAACAAAGTTGACGGTAAGTAGTGGTGGTACTTTGATTGGAAACAAAAGTTTCGATGTATTGCCTGTACCTCCACCAACTGTAGAGTTGGCAAACCGTGGCGGAGTAAAAATAAACATCGAAAGACCTGTTCCACCGGCAACCCTTCAGATAATTGCAAGACCTGATGCTAACTTCAAGAAAGCACTTCCTAAGGAAGCTACTTATCGAGTAACTCAACTTGAAGTAACTACTTTTAGAGGTGGTGGTTCTACTGGAACCAAGAAGATCAACGGTGGTCAATTGAATCTACGTAGTTTGAGAACTCGTAGAGGAGATGGGGTAACGGTAAAAGTATTGGGAGTTCAGAGAGTAAACTCTCGTGGACAGATTGAATCTGCACCAGTAAAGAGCCCATACATTAGTTTTAGAATAAGATAAAGTTGAATAAACAATATCTATAATAAATAATATGTCACTTGAATCGTTATTTGAGTGACATATTTTTTAAAAAATAAAATAATAAAGTTCTAACTATGAAAAGAGCGTGGTTATTAATAACAGGCGTATTGGTGTTTTGTTTGGCTTTAGATGTTCCAGTTTGGGCGCAATATGGTCCAAATGGCTACAACCCCAACTCAGTGAGAGGGGCTGAAAAATCTAGGCGCATTTTTGGACAACCAATCTTTGAATCAGATATCATGTACCGTACTACGGTATGGCGCAAAATCAATTTGCGTGAAAAGAAAAACAAGCCTTTTTTCTCGATCGAGAATGAAATTACCCAAGTAATTATTGATGCTGTAAAAGATGAAAAATTACAGCCTTATGAGTACAACTCTTCGCCCACAACTGATGGGGTTTCTAACCCTATGGAATACCAGGATTTCCTTGGTAAACTGAAGTACTACGACGACTCAGTGCAAGACTCGGTAGATTTACGAGCTACTGATTTGTATCTTTTGGAAATCAAAGAAGATTTGATCTTTGATCGTAAGCGTTCTAGAATGTATTGGGACATTCAATCTATCACAATGGTTATTCCTCAAGGAACAAACCAAGCAACTGAATTGGGAGATTTTCGTCTTGCCACATTCAAATACAAAGATTTGTATGCTTACTTTAAAGAAACGTACGAAGCATCGCAAAAGAAAGGTACCTTCGAAGAGGTAAGGGCATTTTGGTACAACCCTGAAAACCCTCGTCGTCATATGTCTTTGGCTGATGCAATGGAATTGAGACTATTTAGTTCTCGTATTACCAAAGTGTCAAATCCGGATGATGATAACATCATAACGATTGTAAACAAAGAGTACGGAGACCAAGATACCAAGAAAGCTCAGAAAGTATTGTACTTGTCACAGAAGATAGAGTATGATTTGATGGAGTTTGAGCACAACCTTTGGGAATACTAAGAAGTTTCCAATAGGAATAAGATATAAATACGAAAAGGCAAAGTTATCCTTTGCCTTTTTGTGCTTTAGAGGCGAAGTAATGAACAATTAAATTGGCTTTGCTTTTTCCAACTAATTTGGAAAGTTCATCGACTGAGCTTTCAGATATTTTTTTAATGCTTTTGAATTCTTTGAGTAAAAGCGTAACTGTTTTTTCACCTACTCCCTGGATCGCTTCTAATTCGGAATGTAGGCTATTGTTACTTCTTTTATTGCGATGAAATTCAATGGCAAACCGGTGGGCTTCATCTCTTACTTTTTGGATAAGCTTGAGGGCAGGAGATTTCTTACTAATGTGTAATGGAATACTGTCTTCTGGAAAATAGATTTCTTCTAGTTTTTTGGCGATGCCTATAATGGTGATTTGCCCGTATAAATTGACCTCTTTCAAGGCTTCACAGGCGGCACTTAACTGCCCTTTTCCTCCGTCAATCACTATTAATTGAGGCAGTTCGGAATTTTCGTTGAGTAAGCGACGATACCTGCGATATACGATTTCTTTCATTGAGGCAAAATCATCGGGCCCTTGAACTGTTTTGATGTTGAAATGACGATACCCTTTTTTATAAGGAACGCCATTGTTGAAATAAACCATGGAGGCTACCGGGTTGGTTCCCTGCATATTAGAGTTGTCAAAGCACTCTATATGTCGTGGTAAATCCTTCATTCGGAGTACTTGCTGAAGTTCTTCCAGTACTAGTTTTGACTTGTCTTTGCCTTGTCTTAAAAGTTGTTGCTGCATTTTTTCTTTTTTGTAATACAACACATTTTTCTGCGACAAAGTGAGTAACTTTTTCTTATCTCCTATTTTGGGCAAAGTATTAATGAATTTTTCGTCACTAATACTGAGAGGAATATTGGTAATAATTTCGGTAGCAGTACTATTGACTGAATCTCTGAGATTGAAAGCTACCAGGGTGAGTATTTCCTCTTCTGATTCATCTAACTTTTTCTTTACCTCTACATTTTGAGTATGAATAATGGCCCCATTCTTTATCTTTAAGAAGTTGATGTAAGAATTGTCTTCATCAGAAATAATCGAAAACACATCTACATCAATAATTTTATTGGGATTGACCACTAAAGATTTGCTTTGAAACTTATCTAGCAGTAGCAGTTTTTGCTTGTAGGATTCGGCTTTTTCAAACTCTAGTTTCTCGGCAACCGCAAACATTTGCTCCTTGAGGTGATTTTTTACGATGTGTAGGTTCCCTTTTAAGATTTGCTTGGCCTGCTCCATATCTTTTAAATAATCTGCTTCACTTTGTAGTCCTTCACAAGGTGCTTGGCAGTTACCCAAATGATATTCGAGGCATAGTTTGAATTTTTTTTCCTGAATATTTTTCGGAGTGAGCTGAAGATGGCAAGTTCTGATGGTATAGAGCTCTCGAATCAGGTCTACAATGGCATTCATTGCTTTTAGGTTGGTAAAAGGACCAAAGTATTGTCCTTGGTTTTTTTCCAGCTTGCGGGTAACGATCAGTTTGGGGAAAGGCTCATTGGTAATCAGGATATAAGGGTAGGTCTTGTCATCTTTAAGTAAGATGTTGTACTTGGGTTGGTGATTCTTAATCAAGTTATTTTCTAACAACAGTGCATCAAATTCACTATTGACAACGGTAAATTCTATATCCGTGATCTGTTTTACCAGGTTGATAGTTTTGCGGTTATGCTGTCCAGATTTATTGAAATAACTATTGACTCTATTTTTGAGGTTTTTTGCTTTCCCTACATAAAGTAGTGTTTTGTGCTTGTCAAAAAACTTATAAATACCAGCATCAGTAGGTAGCTGCTTCAAAAAAACTTCAATTTTGTTCATAGCGCAATGCCAGTTTATGTAATTTATAAAACGGGGAAACAACAAGGCCTCACTGGTGAATACAGGAGGCCTTGGATAAATGAGTAATTCTGAGGCTTTTTAGGCGTCTACCGACCAGAATTTTTCAATCAAATATTCCGCAATTTGAACTGCATTGGTGGCAGCCCCTTTGCGTAAGTTATCGGCTACTATCCACATGTTCAATGTTTTAGGTTGGGTTTCATCTCGGCGCAAGCGTCCTACAAATACTTCATCTTTTCCGTGCGCATTGAGCGGCATGGGATACACATTATTTGCGTTGTCATCTTGCAAAATGATTCCTGGCGTTTGAGCCAACAAGTCTCTGACTTCCTGAAGGTCGTATTCTTGTTCAAATTCAATGTTTACTGACTCAGAATGCCCTCCAACCACAGGAATACGAACTGCAGTAGCAGTTACCTTGATGTTGTCATCTCCCATAATTTTTTTTGTCTCATTCACCATTTTCATCTCTTCACGAGTATACCCATTGTCCATAAACACGTCAATATGAGGTAACACGTTTTTATCGATAGGGTGAGGATAAGCCTTCTCGGTCACTTGCCCATTGCGTTCGCCCTCCATTTGATTTACGGCTTTTACCCCTGAACCAGTCACACTTTGATAGGTAGATACGACCACTCGGTTGATGTGGTATTTTTTATGGAGTGGAGCCAATGCGACTACCATTTGAATGGTAGAGCAATTTGGATTGGCAATGATTTTATCTTTATCAGTTAATTCGTCAGCATTGATTTCAGGAACTACCAATTTGTGATCGGGACTCATCCGCCAGGCAGAAGAATTATCAATCACTACAGTTCCAACCTCAGCAAATTTTGGGGCAAACTCTTTGGAAGTAGAACCACCCGCTGAAAAAATAGCAATTTCAGGTTTAAGTTCTATAGCTGTTTGCATTCCTACTACAGTATATTCCTTGCCTTTGAAAGTCATTTTCTTTCCTACCGATCTTTCAGAAGCAACGAGGATTAACTCTGTGATGGGAACTTGGCGTTCCTCGAGTACTTTCAGCATTTCACCACCTACCAAACCAGTGGCTCCTACTACAGCTATTTTCATTATTTAAAATATTTAGTAAATGGAATAATATCTAAATTAAAGAAAACTGGTTGATTATAAAATTTAACTGAAAATGAATTGTGTAAGTAAAACGGAAGAAATAAACTAATCCAAATTTAGTGCAACATCTTGGCACTAGACAAGTCTAAAAAATTGGCTAATAGCAGCGCTATTCGCACTATTTTTTGACGAAGTATGGTGGCCAGAGGTCAGCTGAATGGATGAAGTTATTTTTGTAGTTTTACTAAGTAAATTGGGGTAAATGCGTTTATACTTTGTTCATTTTAACACTTATAACTGCAAAAAAGTTTGTCGAAACTTGTCTTGATCGGCATAAATAGAAATAAATGTGTTGGTTCCGGTGGCGGGCTCTGATCCCCATTTGCCTCCCTTTCGTAGTAGTTTTACTTCCTTGAAAATACAGATGGACCGATCTATGGCCACACAAGCAGCCAATGGGTCATGAAACTTTTTACCAGCTGGTTTTTTTGCTAGATAAAGGTCCATTCCTTCATAAATGAGCTCGTAACCAGGATGTAAATCTCGTCTTGTCTCGAGTAGCTTATGAAACTCTTGGTCGTATACCACCCCATGGCAAACATTTTTAGATACAAGTATTCGTTCATCGATGGGAATTTCGTTGAGCATTTTAAGAGCTTGTTTAGGGCCGCCATTAAAGTTGTAGGTAGGGCAAAACAACATGCCATCAAATTTGGGTAGGCGGTATGAAGGTGGCACCACATTGTTACCAGCAAACCCTCCTTGAGCTACCCACCTATGAATGGGCTGAGTTACTTCCAACGAGCCGAAATTAGTAAGGGGAGCCCCAGTGAGGATGGTCAAATCAGGGTATTTGTCCAAGGTTTGACGAATAATCTGATGGCCTTCGTCATCAGGAGAAGCGCTCTCAAAATTGCCTAACCAACGACGATAATAGATAGAGACACAATCTTTGTCGTAGTGAGGACGATAACTCCCTACTGGAATCTCATCATGCTCAGTTTGTTTCAAAATATGTCGTACCAAGCCAATTTGTTCGTCGGTACCTGGCGTAACAGTTACTGCCCTTAATGATATAGCTGGATGGGCAATTAAAAAGCAAAGGGTGACCGCATCATCAGGGTCACCCGTTTCCATGTCAAATAATACGTTCATTGAATATTTTCTTGCAATATTATCTCAATAGTTTAATCCAGCCCTTGAGTTTTTGGACTGATTCGTTGGGGTTGAGGGTGATAAACTTCACCTCCGCGGAGTAATAATACATTCCAGCGGGCAAGGTTTCTCCAGCATTGCTGGTTCCATCCCAATTGAGCAGAATGTCATCTTCACGGGTAAAAACCAGGGTCCCCCAGCGATTGTATACCCTAAACTTGACCGATTCTACAAATCGCGGAGTGGGGAAAGGCTGAAATACATCGTTCTTTCCGTCATTGTTAGGGGTAAAGACATTGGGCAACTCATAATAAATACAATTGTCCTGACAGACGATGTTACTGGGTTCACTTTCATTGTCCAAACGGTCCAGGGCCGTCACGTAATAACAACCGGCCAATGAAGTGATGTTGTCGTGAATGAAGCTCAATTGCGAGGCATCCA
>CALDJV010001185.1 GCA_937899305.1 uncultured Cytophagaceae bacterium | reverse complement strand
AGGTAGTTGTTAATTAATCAGTTTTTAAATTACACGTGCGGAAAGTCGGTTATATTACTGATTATCAGTAATATATTTGAAACTATATTAAAAAAAAATGAGAATTATCAGAGCAAATTCGCTGCTTCGCTCGCGGGTGGGTAGACAGCATGGAAGGAGGGGGCATTGGCCTTGCGGGATAGCATATGCTGTCGAGGCTTTTTTCCTTTATTTTTTGGCCTCAAAAAATGAAGCCGCCGGAGGCAACCGAGCCAAAAGCAGAGAAAATAAGCTATTATTATTGTGTAATCAGCTAAAATTAAAATAATCAAGCAAGAGGCTATTAACGATGAAATGCTGATTTGTTAAGGAAACAGCATTGGACTGTGGACTAAAGAAAAACGAAACTTTATTTTTTATGGAGTGGTTAGCACAATTTTAGAACTTCTTGTCTCATTTACTAATTACAACTGTCATGAAGCTAAAATATTTAATCATATTATTATTGTGCAGCGTGTTATGCACCAATGCATATAGTCAGCGTCGAGCCAGAAAACAATATTTTTATACGGTTTTGGGAGGAGGTTATCATCAGGCCAATGCCAGCCCCAAGGGTTTAAATTATGTGATTGACCAATTCAACCAAACCCGAAATTTGTTAGGCAATCAAGCGTTGCCCAATGTAGAACAACCGACTGGATTCTCCGCGTTTTTGGGAGGGTATGGTTACTTGGGAAATACGGCTATTTTACTGGAGCTACGTTATGGCAATGCCGGACTTAACCTCGATGCTACCGAACGCCTACCTGGGAGACCATCGGTAACCCGTAATCTACGTTTTAACATGCACAACTTACAAGTTTCGTTGGGCCTGATGGGGGTAAGTACCGAAAACTTTGGCTTTGGGGTAGCGGTTGCGCCCGATTTAGGGGTTCACCTCATCAATGACAAGAGTGGTGATGGGGAAGTAGAAATCATCAATAACTTTACTTTCGGGGCTGCCTTTAGCCTGCCAGTACATGTATTGTTTGGCCCCGTAATGTTGGGAGTGAGGCCCTACTATACCCTACAGTTTGGAACCAACGACTACACCGAGCTGAACGCATCATTGAATCCGGCTACTTACCAAAGCAATCCGGCCGAAGAACAAATGAGTAACCTCAATTATTTTGGATTAGAATTTAGGTTGGGAATCGTACTCGGAAAACGAGAAAGGCGCTAGTAATCTTTGTAAAAACGCGAGGAAAGTCATAAGTTGAAAGGTGAATATACTCAAAATTGTCTAGGTCTGGGTTTTGTGCCTAAACAGCCGATTCGATGAGTGATGAAGTTTGACACCTATTCAAAATATAATTTGTATGACTTTCCTAAGTATTCTATTAGCCACCTCTGGGGCAAAAATTGGTATAGGCGTAGTGGCCGTGGTATGTATCGGAGGATTCATCACCTTTCTCATCATTCGAAGTCGGATCAATTCGCTCCGAAAAAGAGCCGTAGCCACCCTCAACCGTTTGCAGGCCAAACTAAAGGGACTTAATGAGGCCTTGGAATACCTGAACAAATACCCCGAATTGATTCACATTGGCGACAATATCCATGCCTCAGACCTGGCCCAATTGATTGATGAATACCTTCACTTGACAGAGACCAGTATTTTGGGAGATGCCTCTATTGGCAAAAAGCCCATGAATAAAAATGAAGCTCAAGAGTTTATCAATAGGGTAGAGAAAAGCATTGAAGTGATTGCACCCATTCAGAAAAATAATACCCTGTTGGTAGAAGGGATCAAAACCTTGGATGTTTTGGAGCAAAAAAAACAACACTACGAGCAGACACTTCCCGATTATGACCGTCGGATTCAAGCCATAGAAGCTGAAAATACAACTTGGTGGAAAGCCAAGGTGAGTTTTGCCCAATTTGAAGATTTGACCGCGCTACAAGCGAAGATTGATCAAAAAATTAAACAAGGGTGGGCATTTTTGCGCTTGGATCAATCTACCGAAGTAGAAGCCCAAGGAATTACCCAACAAAATGCGGAAGCGACCAGCCTGAGCCAAAACCTGGACCAAATGGCTCAAGAGGTAAAATACCTGGAAGACACCATTCAATCTTATAAAAACCGACTGCCCCGAGATTTGGATCAGATTGAGACATTGGGTGACGAAATCAACCAATGGCAAACCCAATATTCCTACGTAGACAAAGCCCCGGAACGACAAGTGGTGGCGACGCACGAGCGAAAAACCCGTGAATTGGCTCAGGAAACCCGCAAAGATTGGGCAGCCATCATTGATCATTTAGAGCAAGCGTTGAATACCCAACTCGAAACCCGCGATTATTTTGTGCGTTTCTCGGCAGCACACCAAAACTTTGAGAATCACCTGAGCCTTGGTATTGATAAACTGAAGCATAGCATCGCCCAATGGACCAACCGGGCCGATTATACCCATTTGCCTTCCTTACCTCAGTTTGAGCACCAGATTCATTCGGGAGAACACCAATTGAATACTTTGCTGGCGCAAGCGCCTGGAGTAGATTGGTTACAAACTGAAAAAGCAGCCTTGGAAATTATTCAAAATCAGGAACAGCTCATTCGAGAATTTGAACGTTACCAGCAGGCCCACCAAGAGTTTTTACACCTTGATAACGAAGCCATTCGCCTAGATCAACAAGCGAGGGCTTTAGAGCAAGTCGTTTTGCTTCCCAACAACCCCATTTTAGCTGAACTAGAGCAAAAACAACGGGCCATTGCATTGGCCGACAACTGGTTTGATAAACTAAATGTGCTTCAGATATTCTTGACGGCAATGGAAGCCTACATTCATGAACTCTCGCAGAAGCAAGACCAATTGCGGAGGGTAGAAGACCGGTGCCATGAACAGATGAACCGGGTCAAGGGGCTATTACAGTACGGTGATTTGCTCTCGAATGCAAACCAGACCAAAATAGAACAATTGCAGTTGCCCAATATTCAGGGGATCGTATATGATGATGCCTTAGCCCATCTAGAAAACACGTTGTCACACTTTACTCAGTTGTACAACAAGGTAAAAGCCAACATCAACCAAGCCCAACAAGACCAATCTTATGGACAGTATTAGCTTGGGGTTTTGATCGCCGAGTGCTTGGCTTTCCGATGATCCATCAATACCTGCCAGCCTTGCCGAAATTGAGGACAGTGGGCGCCTTGGTGGCGATTGCGCTGACTAATTTTTAGAATGTATTCCCAATGTTTAAAAATTTCGCGATAGGCTTGCCAAAGGGTTACTCGAGGAGCATAAATATGAATGGGTTCTCCCTTGACTCCATTGATTTCCAGTATTTTGAAATTTCCAGCCCAAAGTGCTTCCCAACTGGCACATTTGAGGTCATAGCGGGCATAGTCAAACAGACCCACCTCCGCATTGAGTTTTTGGAACACCTGAGTAAGTTCAGGAGTAACCTGGTTAGATTGATCGAGGTAGGTAGCTCCATAGTCCCAGTTACCAATTTGCAAAGGCTGGTACCGCTCTCCAGGCGCCAATACAGTTTGCCATTCGTCTTGTAATAATTTGCGGAGATTTTTGATTCTAAATTGAGCCTGTGGATGTTGTTGTATCAAGGTGCCTACCGTAGATGTGCCATCACCTGTCAAGGTAAGGTAACTGCGTTCGGTAATGCTACTGATTTGCAAGGTACTCGATGCATTGTGTACCAAAATACTGAGCTCTAAAGGATCATCGACAAACGCTTGTAAAATGTACCGAGTACGATGTTGTTGGTGGTACGCCTGTAAGGAAGCCAAATCATTGATTTTTTTGACCAAAAAACCACCCTCGCCCAAATCGGGTTTGGCAATCAAAGGAAATTGGAAGCCAAACGAGGCAATGATTGAAGCAACCAGTCTAAAATCGTGAGTGTGTTGTTCAATGACAATGGTTTTAGGGCGATAATCAGCCGGAATATGCGATAAAATATGGTATTTAGAATCGCCCGCAAAGCCTCCCAGACTTACTTTGGGATTGGTAGCCGCAAAATAAAAAAAACGACCTGTACGCAGTGCCCCAATCGTAAACACGTACAAGGTCAATGGCAAATACAATAGCTCCATGGGCCAGTACTTCCAATGCCACAATGATTTGAGCAATCTCCAAATTTTATTCATAATTGATCAAGTGTTGGCCAAATATAAATAACCAAAATATCAGCCAAAGTAAAAAACGGGATGGTGACCTATTAAGGCGATTTGTGAGAAAAAAATGCCCGTTCATTTATTGAGCCCCACTAGTATCCTTGCTGATTGTTAATACATTTAAATATACTTATCAAAGTGCTGTTTCTTGGAAGCATTGAGACTAAAAACCCGCCAAAATAGGTCTCAAAAAGGTCCCAAAGGAAGATCTAAGCCTTTTTTGTGTTCGGAATTTACTTACTTGTCTTCAATTGATAACATCCCTACCTCATGGGCGGTGGATCATGAACTATCAGGTGTGGGCAAAATGAAGTTTTGTCTTTTACGAATTATTAAGAAAATTAGAAACAATTGATCAGCGACTTATGATATTTTTAAACGTACTATTGACAATTTCTTCTTTACAAATGAGCATTGGGGCAGGCGTAGTGCTCGTGATAGGAAGTCTAATTGCTTATCAGGTAATCCAAAGCCGCTTAAAGGCTACCAGAATAAACGCGATTCAATTATTGGAACGCTTACAAGGTAGTTTTGAGGGATTGGATGACCTGCTAAAGTATTTTGATAAATACCCTGATATCAAAACGGGTGATAGCACCTACCGAGTGGATTACCTCCAGGCAATTGGGGAGTATCGTGATTTTACCTATAAAAATATTGTAGGAGATGCCAGGAGTGGTACCAAACCCATGACCAAGAGTGAAGTCAAGGCATTCATCGAGCAGGTAAAATGGAATATAGTGGGGATGGAAGATATCCAAAAAAACAATGTGATGTTGGTAGCAGGCATTCAAAGTTTGGAAACATTGGAAAGTAAACATCGACAATATGAACAAGCACTTCCTGATTGTGAACGTCGTATTCAGGCAATAGCCAATAAAAATACCGATTGGTGGTATAAACTGGTGAGTTTTACTCAATTTGAGGACTTGATCCAGCTCCAGGCCAAAGGAAAGCAGGGGCTCCAACGAAGCTGGGAGCATTTACGCTCAAATGCATCACTCGAGGAGAAAGCAAGAGGGATTAACCATAGAAAGCAGGAGTTAATAACGATGAGCCAAGACCTGGATAAAATGATAAGAGAGGTACAATTGGTAGAAGAAACGATCCAGTCTTATCAAAACCGCCTGGCGGATGATTGGGAGCAAATAGATCGTTTGGCGAGAGAAGTCAAACAGTGGCAAAATGAGTATGGTTATATCCACCAAACCCCGGAGCAGGAGACCATCAGAGGGTATGGGCAAAAAGTAAAAGAACTGGCTCAACAAACCCAAAAAGATTGGATATCCATCATATGCAATCTCGATGAAGCCTTGAATCGTCAAGTGAAAGTCAGAGATTATTTTGTGGATTTTTCGGAAGCGCACCAAAATTTTAGGGATCACCTTAGCCACGATATCAAGGCCTTGAACCAAACGATTATGAGTTGGTTCAATCAGACTAATTATGATTACTTGCCTGGTCGTTCAGAGCACAAGGAGAAGATTCAGGCCGCCAAGGTCAAGTTAGACCAAGCCTTGGCCCCATTGCCCGAGGTAGATTGGCTAAAGGTACAAAAAATTGGTGAGGAAATGATCGCCGCTCAGGAGGCATTGATTGAAGCATTTGAACGCTTTCAAGCTGCCCAACAAGCGTTTTTAGAGCTCGAAACTGAATACAGGAGCTTAAATGACCGCATACGAGACCTGGAAGAGACCGTGTTGGTACGCAATGATGCTACCTTGCGGACGCTCCAGGAACAACGTCAAAAAGTTGAACTTTCCAATGATTGGTTTGCGAAGTTAGAGACGCTAAAAATAGTTTTGGCCGCTCAGAAAAATTACATCGAGGCATTAAAGAAGCGACAGGAGAAGTTGAACAACTTAAAGTTTTATTGTGAGGAAAAACTAAAGGAGACCCAAAGCTTAAAAGAACTCAAGCATTTGCTCGCTTATCATGATGGCAAACGAATAGATGAATTAGAAATGCCCAACGTGGAGGGCATGTTCTATGACGACGCCATTCGCACCCTTCGGAATGCCAAAGCCGAGATGATGAAGGTGTATCAAGAAATACACGATAAATTGGTAAAGGCTCAGGTATCTCATGAAGTAAAAGAACTTTACAAGCAATACAATGTCCCATATGGTAGTCCGGCCATATCGAGGCCTACAAAGAGGAGTCCGCGTAAAACAGCTCGTCGTAAACCCCGAGTAACTACTAACAACAGTTACCAAAAATCACGTGACGAACATCGCGGTAGCTACGGAGGATCAAGTTTTGGAGGTTGGTTTGAGGAAGATGACAACGATTATGATGAGGACTATGAATATTGGGAGGAGGAAGATGACAACGATGACGACTCAAGTGATGAGGACTACTATGAAGAAGACAGCAGTTACGGAGGGTCAAGCAGTAGCAGCGACAGTAGTTATGAAGACTCAGGTAGTAGTAGTTACGATGATGATGACGACGACGATGACTACTAGTGCTCATTCAAATAGAACTGCGTCCATAAAACTTGAAAAATGATGGAGTAACAAAGGATAAAAGGGGCAGAGGGAATGCTTTTTTGACCGATAGAATGATTGGGCTTAATTTTTTTGTAAAAAAATGCTGCTTTCTTTGCAGATTATAAAAAAGCAACTACCTTTGCACTCCCAATCAACGAAAGTTGTACGGAAAAAAAGTAAAACAAAGGATTAATTGGATCCTTAGCTCAGTTGGTTCAGAGCATCTGCCTTACAAGCAGAGGGTCGCTGGTTCGAATCCAGCAGGGTCCACCAATTACTCAAAATACATTACAAGGATTATCAATGGATCCTTAGCTCAGTTGGTTCAGAGCATCTGCCTTACAAGCAGAGGGTCGTAGGTTCGAATCCTACAGGGTCCACCAAACAAAACGCTGTTAGAGATTACTCTCTCAGCGTTTTTTATTTTGACAAACCTCTTTTACAAAGAAGTTTGGCGTTCGGGGTATAGCGCAGTCCGGTTAGCGTACCTGCTTTGGGAGCAGGGGGTCGTAGGTTCGAATCCTACTACCCCGACATACTAAAACACTGATAGGCATTGACTTATCGGTGTTTTTTTATGCCTTTAGGTTACCTCGTTTTGAACACTTCCTTAAAAAACTGTTCTAATAGGTAAAAGCGGTTTTCTGTACGACAAAGCATTGATTCAGAGAATAGAAGCCATTTCTCAACTATCAGATGTTAATAAAGCATTTGTTTTCAAATTGGTGGATATGGTTTTGAGAGATATTTCGGCTCAAAAGGTGTATGCTCGGTGAATTGTTGAATGGTTATGTAATGCATCGCGCTCATAATCTCCCGCTTCAGATGGTGTTTTTACCATAGCCGTTGACTCAGTGTTCGGGATTCGTTTCATTTGATTTCCTTATCAGATCAGTAAGACCAAATGAAGGGAAGTAGGTGGTGATCACGCAATGATATACACCGACGTCCCATTCGGTGGTCTTACCGAAGGGAGACCACCGAAAAACAGGTTGTTTTAAACCTTTTGATCTACCAGTGGAGACTCCAACGGAGGCGAGTCTTTTATATCTTAGGTAGAGGAGGAGCAAGAGAGCAATACTCCATTGATCTTTTATCCAATACTTTTTATATTACACACAATCCACTACTTACGAACAAAAACAAACAATATGAAACGAACCATATTAACGAATCAGTTTTGTCAACACGATTATGACGAAGAAAAGAAGCTACTAGAGCAAATTTGGACCAACGAGAGTAAAGCCATGACCATTACTGATTTTAAGGCGGTAATGTTGGACTATGCAGATTTATTTCAGCAATACGATATTGATCAGGTTTTGGTAGACTCCCGACAAATGCAGTTTTTGGTGGTACCCGAAGACCAGGATTGGGTGAATGAAAATATCATTGCGATGATTGCCCCTCACTTAAAGAAACTTGGGTTTCTACTGTCCAATGATATTTTTGAAGAAGTAGCCATTAGGCAAGCCATGGAAGAACAAGCGGCGCAGTTACCCTTCGAAACCAAATATTTTGGGGACGAACAAGCTGCCAAAGCGTGGTTAGCTTAGCCTCGATAAACAACAAAGCCTGACAAATGATGTAATTTGTCAGGCTCGTGGATCAACAAAAGTCTTGGAGTGTTACACCAATTGATCAAAAATATTGCGTAGCGAAACCTTTTCGGCCACCATGGCGTGCAAATCTTCAATTTTTACCCGCTTTTGCTCGGTGGTATCCCGTTCGCGCACCGTTACGGTGTTATCTTCCTTGGTTTGGTGATCTACCGTAATACAGAAAGGTGTACCAATCATATCTTGACGGGTGTACAATTTTCCGATGGCTCCACGCTCTTCGTAAATCGTTTTGAAATCGTGGCGTAAATCGTTGAAAATACCCTTGGCGATTTCGGGTAGCCCATCTTTACGCAACAATGGAAAAACCGCTACCTTGTTAGGAGCCAAAGCCGGATGTATTTTTAAGAACAGACGCTCTTTTACATTTCCTTTGGCATCTACCCCTTCGGCCTTGGTGAGCGAATTAGAAAGGACCGCCAAGAACAAACGATCCAAACCAATAGAAGTTTCTACCACGTAAGGAATGTATTTACGCTTGTCTTTGTCTTCTATGGTATCGTCCACGTACTGAATTTTGGTTTTAGAATATTCAGCGTGTTTGCTCAAGTCAAAATCGGTACGAGAGTGAATCCCTTCTAGCTCTTTGAAACCAATCGGAAACTCAAACTCAATATCGGCCGCCGCATTGGCATAATGAGCCAACTTGATGTGGTTGTGGAAACGAAGCTTTTCGGCGGGCAAACCAATGGCCTGCAAAAATTTCATGCGGGTTTGTTTCCAATGGTCATACCACTGCATTTCCTCTCCGGGGCGCACAAAAAATTGCATTTCCATTTGCTCAAACTCGCGCATTCGGAATACAAACTGACGGGCCACAATCTCGTTACGGAAAGCTTTTCCAATTTGAGCAATCCCGAAAGGAATCTGTTGACGACTGGTTTTTTGCACATTCATAAAATTGACAAAAATACCCTGGGCCGTCTCTGGTCTTAAATATATTTTATTGGCTTCGTCGGCTACCGAACCCATTTCAGTCGAAAACATCAAGTTAAACTGACGTACTTCGGTCCAATTGTCGGTGCCCGAAATGCTGCATTTTATTTCTTCGCTTATGAGCAGGTTGCGTAACCTGTCCATATCATCGGCGTCCATGAGTCGCCCTAGTTCTTGCTCGAGGGCATCGGCCTTGTTTGCGTCTCCCGCTTTGCGGTATTCGTTGGCCTTGTCTTCCAGCAATACATCTACCCGGTAGCGCTTGTTCGAGTCTTTGTTGTCGACCATAGGGTCGCTAAAACTATCTACGTGGCCCGAAGCTTTCCAGGTAGTGGGGTGCATAAAAATGGCTGCGTCAATCCCGACTACATTTTGGTTAAATTGAGTCATGGCTTTCCACCATACCTCTTTTAGGTTTTTCTTAAGTTCTGCTCCGTTCGACCCATAGTCATATACGGCTTGCAATCCTCCGTAAATTTCACTGGAGGGAAAAATAAACCCATATTCTTTCGCGTGAGAAATGACGGGTTGTAAGGGGTTGTCTAAACCTTTGTTTTTTTTATTTTTCTGTGCCATAACGCGGCAAAGGTAAAAACCTCTCAGAAAACTCTAAAGATTTGGAGGTGAAAGTTTTAGGTTTTTCTTGTCCTCTCAGAATTTCACCCCATTCAATGAGATATTTTAGTGGCTATTTCCCTTGAGTTTGGCTTCAAAAAGCCATCATTCCTCTTTGGCTTGTTCTCGCAATTTTCGTTGTATTTGCTGCGGAATTACTTTATCCAAAATGATTGGATCAGTAGACATTTGCATAAATTTCCAGCCCTTGCCTCCAGGAGTAGACATGGCACATACTCTCCAGGTGTGGCGTATCCTGATTTGTTGTTTGGCTTTATTCAAAATTACATTTTGAGCACCCTCTTGTTGCTTCCACAAAGTGGCCAACTCCTCTATATTCTTTTTTTCTTCTTCAGATAATTTGAGCATCATCTGGCCCGTATATTCGGTTAGGGCGTACTTGGTGCCATCGTATAGCATTACTGGATATATTTTTTTTGTTTTTATTTTTAGGAGAGTAAATTTCTCAGAGTTACTTTGCAGTAGGTCTTCCATTAGTATTTTGGGAGATATCTCGAATACTTCAGGTGGGGTATAATACAATATTTTTTCAATATCCCAGGTCATTAAGGCGCGTTGAAAGCGTCGCAAAGTTTTCTTGATTTCTCGGTGATCTTTCTTAGTTTGTGCTATACTGGCCATGGTACACAAAGCCACCAAAATGAAGGTATTCAGTAAATGTTTCATAATCAATGTTTGAACTTATTTGAGACACTAGATAAATAGTTTTAGGAAATAAAAAAAGATCAAGACGGTTTTCTTGCTATGAACTATCACCTGATGCCAATTTATCAACGATTTATTACGTTCTACCAGAAATAATCAAAGCTTACATCATATGAAAAAAACTATTTTAATCACCCTCGCCACCTTATATAGTATGTTTGCCTCGGCCCAGACTTCCTGGAAATGGTTGATAAAACCCCAGTACGAGTCATTGATTGGCTTTTCGGAAGGCCTGGCCGCCGCTAAACTCAAAGGTAAATGGGGGTACATCAACTCCAAGGGCAAATGGGTCATACCTGCTGATTACACCGCAGCTGCTTCGTTTTCGGAAGGCTTGGCCGCAGTAGGCAAAGGCAAAGAGGGTGGGTTTATCAATCAAAAAAACAAGGTAATGATTGCGTTTCGAAAAGGATATTTTAACAGCTTTTCGAACGGAAGGGCAGTCTATTTTAAACCAAGCAACAAACCCAACGCCAGCCCTTATGAAACCACCTACGGCTTTGTCGACAAGAACGGCAAAATGGTGATTGCACCCACGCGAAACATCAACCCCAACGTATCTTATACTTTTTCGGAGGGCTATTGTAAGGTAATGGGCCAACAGAGCATGTTCATTGACAAAATGGGAAAACCAATGAAGATGACTCCAGTGAGCGATGCCCAGGACTTTTCAGAAGGATTGACCGCAGTACAAAGTGCTTCCGGGCCCAAGTGGGGATTTATGGATCAAAAAGGTAAAATTGTGATTTCGCCCCAGTTTTATGAAGTAAGCTACGGTGGTTTCCAGAAAGGACTTTGTGCGGTGGCCCTGCAATATGACAAATGGGTATACATTGATCGGACAGGTAAGCCCCAGTTTGGTCAAACTTTCAAAGGAGCTGAAGCGTTTTCGGATGGTTTGGCGGCGGTTGCTAAAGACGATGTAAATGGGCAAAAACGTTTTGGTTTTATTGACCGAACCGGAAAGATGATCATTTCACCTCAATTGAAACCCAATACCTATAAAGCTTGTTCGGATGGAATGATCGCTTTCAAGAAAGGAACCAAGTGGGGTTTTATGAACAGAAACGGGCAAGTAGTCATCCAGCCACAATTTGAGCAAGTAGGCAATTTTGTAGCCGGAAAATGTGTGGTGAAGTACAGCGGCCAATGGGGGGTGATTCAGAAAAAGTAGTTGAACTTTGGCTGATGGTTAAGTAGTTGTTAAATGGCTAAATGGCTGCACGAGGCGACGTATTGATTAGCCTTCGGCAGAGCTTGAACTTCGTTCTGCGGTTATTGATGTTTAATTGTTGATTAACTGAGCCTTGGCGAGCTGAGCTAATTGTTCCGCCTTGCGCTACTGTGGACTATCGACCAATGCTGTTTCCTTAAGGATTTAGGTATGTGGTGGTAATCCACGAAAGCCCCCTTTAATTCCCCCAAACGGGGGAAACGCTACTCGCCATATGGACTCGAATAGTGTTAAGGAAACAGTATTGGACTATCGACCGTGGACTAAAGAACTATGGACTTGAAAACAAAAAACTACCAACTCCTGACTACTAACTAGAGAAACTATGGACTAAATTTGAGATGATCTATTAAACAACCTTCCCAAAAAATTTGTTATTGAAACATATTTGAATGTAATATTGCTCGACGTTAATTTTGATAATAGATATGGCAAGCACTACACATCAGCCTAAGATGGGCGTTTTGATTGTGAATTTAGGAACTCCCGATAACCCCAATACTCCGGCAGTGAGACGTTATCTGCGAGAGTTTTTGATGGATGGAAGGGTCATCGATATTCCTTTTCTTTTTCGTTTTTTGTTAGTCAATGGCATCATCGCTACTTTTCGAGCCCCTAAGTCGGCGCGAGAATACAAAAAACTATGGACCGAAGAAGGATCCCCAATCAAAACCTACGGATTTGAAGTAGAAAAATTATTGCAGGAGACATTAGGAGATGATTTTATTGTGAGCCTGGGAATGCGATACCAAAACCCAAGCGTTGAAGTAGCCCTAAACAAGCTCAAAGACCAAGGGCTAGAGCGCATCATTGTGGTTCCATTGTTTCCTCAATATGCTTCAGCTACATCGGGTTCGGTACATCAAAAAGTAATGGAGTTGGTAAAAAAATGGCAAATTGTACCTGACTTGCATTTTGTACAAAGCTTCTTCGATCACCCCGAGTTTATTCATGCATTTACCGAGATTGGTAAAAAATATTTAAAAGAGCACGATTACGACCAAGTCATATTTAGTTATCATGGGTTGCCCGAGCGACAAATTCGCAAAGGAGACCATACTGGCACCTGCTTGAAAGATGCCGCCAAGAATCCAGCTGTGGCTGGAGAAGCCAACTGTTGTGCCACGATGCACGCCAACAATCGAGGCTGTTATCGGGCCCAGTGTTTTGCAACTACTCGTCTGTTGGCCAAGGCATTAGAGCTCAAAGAAGACCAATATACCACCTGTTTTCAATCTCGTTTGGGGCGCGACCCCTGGCTAAAACCTTATACCGAAGACACGATCAAGAGGTTGGCCCATGAAGGCAAAAAGAAGGTATTGGCATTTTCTCCTGCTTTTGTGGCCGATTGCCTGGAAACTACCATCGAGGTAGGAGAGGAGTACAAAGAAGTATTTGAAGAAGAAGGCGGTGAGCATTGGCAGTTGGTAGAAAGCCTGAATAGCAATCCACTTTGGATTGAGTGTTTGAAGTCCCTCGTATTGGAACACGCTCAAGTGCAACCGAAGGTACTAGACTCGATAAAAACCAATGATATAGAAGAAAAATTTGACCGCGAAAGAAGAAGTGTGTTGTAGCATTTGACATATCTTTGGTAATGTTAAAATAATTCAAGCGCTGACTGGCCCCTCAAAACCAATCAGCGCTTGAATTGCTTTAGTATTAAATTATCATATATCATACAATACATTGTTTTACCTCCTCTGTTGAGTACAATGCGCTAAAACAGAATGTTACATTTTGGTAACCACTCTTTTATTTTGAATTGTTGGTCGGTAGGTATAGGGTTTCCTTTTAAATTCAAACGACGCAAATTCTTAAGGTGGCGAATACTTTCAGGAAGGGTTACAAGTTGATTATCTGATAAGTTGAGTAACGACAAACTTGTAAGTTGCCCAATGCTTTTGGGTAAATGAGTGAGTTGGTTGCCCGACAAATCGATCGTCATCAAGCGCTTGAGTGCTCCAATGCTTTCTGGAAGTTGGGTCAAAAGATTTTGGGCAATATCTAACCTAAATAAATTTCGAAGTTGGCCTATTTCTTTGGGCAATACCGTGAGGCGATTGTTTGAGAGATGCAAACTCGTGAGCTGGTAGAGTTCAAAAAAACGAGGAGGCAAACTTTGTAACTGATTGCTGGTCAAGTCCAGGGTCCACAATGCCTGGAGGCGGTGGAAATTATCGGGAAGCGCAACAAGTTTATTGTAGGAAAGGTACAAAGTTTCCAAACTATAAAGTTTTCCAAATGAACTGGGTAAATGCGTCAAACGATTGCCGAATAAGTTTAAAAACTTGAGTTGGTACAGTTTCCCGATGCTTTCGGGGAGTTTCGTGAGACGATTGTTGCTTAAAGATAGCTTTTCTAGATTGGTAAGGTTTCCAATGTTAGCCGGAAGAGTAGTAAGTTGGTTTGCCGAGGCCTTCAAAAACCGCAAAAGGTATAGTTTATCCAGACCATTGGGCAAACGGGTAAGCCGATTTTTTCTTATGTCTAATTCTCCCAAAGTATGCATTCCACCAATATTTTCGGGCAATTGCTTCAACTGGTTATCGTTGACTAGCAGAGAATAGAGTTTGCTTAAGTTCGCTAAATCGTTCGGAAGCATTTGTAATTGGTTGTGGCTTAATACAAGGTGTTGCAAACTAGAAAGTTTCCCTAAAACCTGAGGCAGGGTACGCAAACGATTGTGTTTAAAACTGATGAATTCTAATTTTTTGAGTTCTTTGATACTGGTTGGCAGGGTAGTCAACTGGTTTTTGGCCAGATTTAGACCGGTGAGGTTAGATAATTTACCAATCGCGTTGGGCAATTTGGTGAGTTGATTTTCTTGTAACCCTAGATGTTGTAGTTGTTCAAGGTTGCCAATGTGTTTGGGTAAACGTTTCAATTGATTTTTGGCCACACTAAGTTGTTGCAAATTTTTGAGTCTCCCAATACTTTTCGGGAGGCTTTTCAATTGATTTTGATCCACATTGAGCGTTTGTAGTTGCTTGAGTTTCCCAATACTTTGGGGCAAACTCTCTAGGCGATTTCTTTTTACCAGGAGCGATTCTAAATTCTTAAGGGCCCCTATATTGGCAGGTAATTTTTGCAGCGTAGTATTGTGCGACAATTTAAGGGCGCGTAAGTGCTTGAGTTTTGTAAGTGCCACAGGGAGCTCTTTGAGACGATTCTCCTTTAAATTAAGCGTTTTCAGTTGGCTAAGTTGACCAATTTTAGGAGGTAATTGCTGGAGGAAGTTTTGAGACAAATCTAATCGTTGTAGGTTTTTGAGATCACCAATTACTTCAAAAAAAGAAGTCAAATTATTATTCAATAATTGTAATTCCTGGAGCGCCTGAAGTTGGGCAAAACTTTTGGGTAAATGGGTGATTTGGTTAGCGGCTAAATTCAATACCTGTAAGTTTTGGAGTTGGCCGATACTTTCCGGAAGTGTTTTCAGGCGATTCATCCTAAGATCCAGTGTTTTTAGATTCTTAAGTGTGCCTATGTTTTGAGATAATTGATCGAGGTTGTGATTCCTTAAATTCAATAAATAAGTTTTATCCTTATTTTGAAATGCCCGGTTCATGATTGCCTGATAAGAAGATCGCGCGTTGGCTCTTGTTTCCTGAAACTCTACCGTAATATCAGGTTCAACTATTTCTTCGACTTCTTTTTGTTTCTTTTTTCTGTCCTGAGCATAAGTCACTTGAGTGAACGATAACAACCAAATGCTCATATAAATTAAGTTGATCAGAAATATTGCCTTCATGATGGTATTTATCTTTTGTAAATGATGATGTAGTGGTGAAGAATGGCAGTACATAGGGTGCATACAAAGCTCGAGATATATTTTCATTAAAATGAATAAAACCCTGTAAAACTTTTTTACAGGGAGTGAGCAATGATTTTGACGTGACTCGGCAGATGCAGGTAGACGGCCCAGTTTTTATTTACAATGGAATAAATAGAATGTGTTGCTTACGGTTTGATTCGCTTCTTTACCTTTTTTTGAAGGCTATTCAATTTACTTTCTACATCTTGAATGTCTTGAGGATTGGGCCTTTTTTGAGCAAAGTGATCATACATCAATTTTTCAGTTACCTGAAACTTCATTAAAGTAGTGAGGTCTTGCAGGTACTTTCGTTTTCCCTGGATTCGGTACTCGAGGGTATTGTAAGCATCTTTTTCTCGGGAAAAGAGCCTTTCTAACCGTTTGAGGTTTTTGGAGGCCTCTTGTTTCAGGGTAGAATCTTGCATTTGTTGGATGTGCCCCTCCATAGAGTGGATATAACTCTCTTGGATATTTTGATACGCCCTGTAAGGTCTCAACTTACGTTTGGTTTGTGTGCGAACTTCCAAAATTTCGTTGTACAAATCTTCCAAGTCACCATCTTTATCCAGAGCCTCTTTAAACAATTCATCAATCAGGTCTTTTCCACGACCTTTACCCATAGATTTAAAGTTCAAATTTTGTTGACGACTTAGTTTAGAAAGCAGCTCAGAAATATCCGTTTTGCGATTAGATTGGCACCCTGCCAAGAAGATGCATAAAAATATGATGGGTAAATGCTTGATCATATTGAGTAGTGTTAAGTTGATAAGCTACAAAGAATTTGACTAATCAGATAGGGTTAGGCTAGAAACAAAAAAGACATCAGAAAGTTCCGATGTCTTTTGCAAAAAATATTGAGGGAATTATTATCTTAATCTTTTTTACCTGATGGATAATATAATGTCTTTGCTTAGGGATGAAACAAAAATAAGTTTCCCAATTTATGTTTCTAATTTGTATAA
>CALDJV010001184.1 GCA_937899305.1 uncultured Cytophagaceae bacterium | reverse complement strand
GATTTTTTGGGCAATATGCCTCTTAATCAAAATGCTTGCCGCTCACTAATGATAACGTATATATCGTGTTGTACGCTATATCAAGAACTGATTTATTATTACATACATACTTTTTTTCTATACAATAGCAATTACGTTGTCTTTTTTTATACTTGTAAATATACTAAAAAATATTGTAACCCATACTACCCTAAAGCTGATCAGATAAAGACTACAACCATACCGCTGCCTCGTTTTGTATCTCTACCATCGAAAATATTCATTCATATGGTCATTCTTCTGATTTTAGTATTTTTATACTAATTTTATTGTGTTATAAGCCTATAGATTATAACTTTGACTATATACGCAGTCAACGAATATGATAGCAGGCAGATGAAGGAAAGCAAAAAAAAGATCATACTCACCGCGATTGAGTTGTTTAACCAAAACGGAGTAGGCAATGTAAGGGTACATGACATTGCTCAAGCGGCTCAAATTAGCCCAGGAAATTTAACATATCATTTTCCTACTAAAAAGGCGCTCATGGAAGCAGTTTATGTACATATGAAGCACTGCTTAGAAGAATTTACCTTAGAAAGCAACCAATCAGACTTGGCAATAGACGCCTTGAGAAAAACCAGGGACTATCTGAATTTCCAGATTAAGTTTCGTTTTTTTTATCGTGACACCTTAGAAATCATCAAACTATATCCCGATATACGACAAGCCTACCGCAAACGTATCCAGAATGTAATTGACTTCAACCGAAAAATTATTCATTTGGCGGTGCAACAGGGTTATATCCATGCCGAATCGCATCCTGGCCAACACGACATGCTGGCCCGCAACGCCTGGGCTATCTTAAATTCCTGGCTGATAGAACAAGAAATTATGGATACGGATATCCTGGAAGGAGTCAAAGCTTCTCTTGAGTTACATTACCCCTATTTTACCCCAAAAGGACAAGGCTTTTATGATAAGATGATCGAGATATTGCCCAAATTGGCGGCGGCCAACGGTATAAAAAGCCTCTCCTAAACACTTGCTTTTTCTTTTGAAAAAATAAAATCAATACAAATTACTTAAACACTCTTTTTTATGTTATTAAACAACCAAATTGTAGCCACTGGGGAACAAATCAAAAAACTGGCCCAAGATTATCCCAAAGACACGCCCGTAACGATGGTCAATATCCTAAAATTCAAAGAAAAAACTGACAAAGGAGACGAAACAGGTCAAGCAGCTTACTTACGTTACTCAAAAAACGTGGCTCCTTTGCTGGAGAAGGTAGGAGGCAAAGTATTGTGGTCGGGGCAGGTAAACATGACCATCATTGGTGATGCCGAAGACCAGCCAGATATGGTGCTTGTCGTAGAATACCCGTCTATCCAAAACTTTTTGGCCATGGCTACCTCTCCCGAGTATCAAGCCATCAAAGAAGACCGTGAAATTGCCCTGGAGTATGGGGGGTTACTGGCTTCGTCGAATTTAGTAACGCGTTCGCAATAACTGTCTGATTTAGTTTTATCCCTCTTCGCTATACTTCGTTCCTTTTATTGCCCGTAGCCCTGCTACGAGCGCAAAACTTGTCCTGTAAGGAACTCTGAGGTTTAGCTTTGAGTAATTTCACTAAAATCTCGACACTTATTTTGAAAGCGTTACTTAGTAAAATCATAAACCAACCGAATAAAAAATTGTATGAAAGCAGTACTTTGTAAAGAATTGGGACCACCCTCAAAACTGGTTTTAGAAGAAGTAGAGAGTAAAAAACCTGGAAAAAAAGAAGTTTTAATAGAGGTCAAGGCTTGTAGTGTAAACTACCCAGATACTTTGATCATTCAAGGGTTGTACCAATTCAAACCCGCCCTTCCTTTTTCCCCAGGTAGCGATATCGCTGGCATTGTAAAAGCGGTAGGCGAAGAAGTAAAACACGTCAAGCCAGGACAAGAAGTATTTGGCTTGGTTCCTCACGGAGGATTTGCCGAGGAGGTCATTGCCCCTGCAGCCAGTGTTTTTCCTAAACCCGCTGCCATGGATTTTAAAGTAGCCGCTTCGTTTATGATGGCTTATGGCACCTCTTACCACGCCCTAAAAGACCGCGCTAACCTTCAGGAAGGGGAAACCTTGCTGGTTTTGGGAGCTTCAGGAGGAGTAGGTTTGGCGGCAGTAGAGTTGGGCAAACTCATGGGGGCCAAAGTAATTGCCGCTGCGTCTACCGACGAAAAATTGGCCCTTTGTAAAGAATACGGAGCAGACGAAACGATCAACTACACCCAAGAAAACCTAAAAGAAAAGGTGAAAGAGCTCACTGGTGGCAAGGGAGCCAATGTAGTATACGACCCAGTAGGTGGAGACTACAGCGAAGCAGCCCTCAGAGCAACTGCTTGGGAAGGACGTTTTTTGGTAGTCGGTTTTCCTGCGGGCATTCCCAGCATTCCGTTGAATTTGGCGCTGCTTAAGGGTTGTCAAATTGTAGGCGTTTTTTGGGGAAGTTTTGCGATGCGCACTCCTCAAAAAAATATGCAAAATACCATGACACTGATCAACCACTATTCTAAAGGGACATTGAAACCACACATCGACCGTGTTTATACCTTAGAAGAGGCTCCTCAGGCCCTTCAGGATATGATGGATCGAAAAGTAAAAGGGAAAATTGTAATTGAACCTTGATTGCCTACCAAGATGTGATTTATGACTTTGTTGTTCAACCGATAGTAGCAAGTTTACTATGGTCGGTTGAACAATAAACCACTTCTCAAAGATCAAAATAAAACAATTGTTGGCGAGTACCAGCGGCTTTCCAGGCAATAATCTGTTCAGGAGTAGATTTGATTACCAATCCTTGATTCAATTGATACACTTGACCATACCTATCTGACACTTCACCTACTATAAATTCTGCTAGCTTGTTTGGTTGCGCTTCTTTCACTGCGGCTTGTACGTGGGCAGCCAGGTTGATCATTTCCCAATCGGTTGTTTGAGAAAGCTTCCAACGAAAAGCCCTTTGTTCTAAATACTTGGTAAAACTTTCGGCAATTGGCGTATAATTTTTATAAAAAACGCCTTGCTCATCCAGGGCCCTCATCTCACTGGGGCGGCAGTCCATACAAGTATATAGAATATTTTGGGGGTTTTCATCATCAAAGTCCACATCTAACAAGGGCAAATGCGTGGATGCTTCATGGATAATTCCATATACAAAAGCCGCTTCGCTTACTTGATGCTCATAACCTGCATACTGCAGCTGAAAATCCAACAATGCCTCGGTCAATTTCAACTGATTGCGCTCAAATGCATCTTTAATTATTTGATGATCACTCACGTATGGCCTCCGATGCACCGCTGCCAAGTATTCTGTCAATGTTTTCGTGCGCATTTTTTTCTAACTTGATTCATTTTTTCCGAATGTGCCTGTTCTTGCCAAAGGTCTATTGAGCCGACTAGGTAACGCTTTCATTGCCCATGAGCCCATAATTCAAAAATAAGTATTGACTGAATTATGCAATCCAAAACTTTAAGAGAGTATCTAAAAAATAACATACCCAATTATTAGCCATTCTTTCACGGATATATTTCATTATTTAGCCTTTGGCAGAGCTCGGCACAGCGAGCTGTAGCCATCGGTTTTCTTGCCCGTAGCGCTGTTATGGACACAAAAAATAGCCTCATCTATCCGCAAAATCACTGGCGCTAATGGGGAGACTATTTATTACATCCTCCCTAAATATCAATAGTCCGTAGTGATTTTGTATAAAAAAAGAGGAGAGTAATTATTTTTGAATTGCTAAAAACCAAAACACTTATCTCCCCTCGTTATGAGCATAGAAATACTCACTGCCTCAATATTATCTAAAATGCCTGGTGTAGGCAAGTGGCAAGTAAAATTTTTCGTCCACTTGGTGTTACTCTGGGTTCGTCTTCGTGGTCGCTATAATTTTGAGAATATGGCTCGTCAAGGCAATTTGAATGTTTGGACTTATCGTCAGAACTTTTCTAAAACCTTTGATTTTGAGCAGTTTAATACACATTTATATGGACATCTTGGCGATGAGCGAATACTGGTATTTGACCCTTGTTTTATTAACAAATCGGGTAAGCACACTGAGGGCTTGAATCGTTTTTGGTCAGGTTGTGCTGGGAAGATGAAAAAAGGCTTAGAAATAGGTGGTTTTGCTTTGGTCGATGTAAATCACCATACTGCTTTTCATTATTATGCTCATCAAACAATGTTGGCAGACAAGGAGCCACCACTGGATTATTACACAAAATTGGTAAAGGAAAAGTCTGCCAATCTTCAGGAGCTGTCTGGTTATTTAGTGGTAGATGCATTTTTTTCTAAAAAAACCTTTATCAACCCTGTTTGTGAAACAGGCCTAGAGGTCGTCACTCGCTTGCGAGATGATGCTGCTTTACGGTATCGGTACTTAGGTCCACGGCTTAAAAAAAGAGGGAAACCGAGACTGTATGCAGGAAAACTTGATCCTCAAAATCCAGATTTGAGTTATTTTAGGGTTTGTGTGAAGGAGCAAAACTGGGTGGCTTATGAAGCTGTTTTGCACGCCAAAGCACTCAAAAGATGGGTAAAAGTGGTCTTGGTACATTATTTTGATGAAGACAAAAAGTTTAAATCACATAAGTTATTTATAAGTACTGATATGGCAATGACTGGAATGGATTTGCTACTTTATTATCATCTTAGGTTTCAAATTGAGTTTCTTTACCGAGATGGAAAACAGTTTCTAGGACTCAATCATTGTCAGTCCAGAAACAAAAAGAGATTACATTTTCACTTCAATTTTGTGTTGACAATGTGTTCTTTACTCAAACTCACCTATTGGTTACCACAGGTCAAAGAGAAAGGAGAGAAAATGCCATTTTCAGTACAAAACATCAAAAACGAAGCGCAAAACGAGTTTTTATTAGAAAGATTTATTGATGTGTTTGGGGTTTGCCCCCAAACCCCTAAATATAATCACAAGCTCAAGGAGCTACGTGAATATGCTAAAATTGCTGCTTGAAGATGCTAGATTTACTACGGACTATTGTAGTCAAGTACCAGTAATAATTTTATCAGGAGTAAATAACAGTGAAGCCCACGCCCAATGCCTGGAGGCAGGAGCAGAGGACTATCTGGTAAAACCTTTTAATCCGAAAGAATTATTACTAAAGATCCAAAAAATACTACAAAACACGTCTACTAATGAAACCCTTAAAAACACTTCTTTATCTTAATTCTAATAGACAGGAAAGTACCCAATTTCAAGAAGATCTTGGCGAGTATTACAACATTCTTCATTTTGAAAGTCTGGAAACCATTCCCAGCGCTTTTGGTGAAATAAAAAATAAGGTAGATCTCTGCATTTGTGTGCTGCACGAGTCTATCATAGAGTATACTGGTTTTTTGAATCAGGTGAGGGAAAAATTTTCTAAGCAAGTACTTCCCATCATATTTATTTATCCTGATTACTTGGGTGAGTCTTCGTTATTGGAGCACATTCCAGAAGGAGTCAATGACATTTTATCAGACTCTTTGCACAATGCCTTGCTGAAGCTTCGTATTGACAGTTTGTTGAAGATACAAAGACAAAAACAAGCACAGAAAGCCATTGAGCAATTACAAAATAAGAAACACGTAAGTCCGTATAAACGGGCCTTTGATATTGTGGCCTCGGGTGGTGCATTGTTGCTATTGTCTCCACTTTTACTGATGGTGGCTATTCTCATCCGTCTTGAGTCTAAAGGATCACCTTTTTACACTTCACAACGGGCAGGTTCTAATTACAAGATCTTTCCGTTGATCAAGTTTCGAACCATGTACCAAGATGCCGACAAGCAGTTAGAAAAACTGAAGCACTTGAATCAGTATCAAGCTACCGAAGATCAAGAAGTGGATGAAAAAGGGGCGGTATTTATGAAATTGGCCAAAGATCCTCGTATTACCCGAATTGGAGGTTTTCTTCGTAAAACCAGCATTGATGAACTTCCTCAGTTAATCAATGTATTGAGAGGAGATATGTCGTTGGTGGGTAATCGTCCGCTCCCATTGTACGAAGCAGAACAATTGACCCGTGATAACACCGTACAAAGGTTTGATGCTCCGGCTGGAATTACTGGCCTTTGGCAGGTGACCAAACGCGGAAAAGCCAACATGTCTACCGAAGAGCGCATTGCCTTGGACAATCAATATGCCGAGGATCATTCTTTTATGATGGACATGAAAATTATCTTGAAAACTTTCCCTGCCCTTTTACAATCTGAGAAGGTATAAAACTTAGTAATTCGTGAAAAATAAAGTTTCGTTTTGACTTCAAGTTGAGGGTTCGTCTTTGGTCCACAGTCGATAGTCCATAGTCCACAGACGACTATTTTTGATTCACTAGGTGGTGGTTTCCAACTTGTGAAATCGAAAGATTATTTTTTTATCTTTACTTAATACAAATACAACTTTTGATAAATTATTGGCAAGTAGGCTATATATTATAGCTTACTTGTTTTACTTTGTAATAAGAATATAATCATAATACTAGACATTTTGGCTAAAGTTGGCAGTGAAGACACCGCCAACGACATGGCCGCCTTCATTTGTGTCTCCACAAACGAAAAATATCTAGTAGTAAGGAATATAATTTTAAAATAGACTTTTGTACAACGCATTGCTGTTATAAGTGTACCAATAGTTATTATAGTTTTACAGAAATCGTTTATTCAAAATGTTAAAACACTTATACATCACAGGCTTGCTTTCATTGGTTTGCCTGGTAGCCCAAGGTCAGGCTGATAGTTCCTGGGCAGAACTTCGCTTGCCTCCTTTGGCCGTTTTGATAGAAACCACGCTGGACAATTCTCCTCAGATAAAATACCAGAAATCTATCATTCTACGGGATAAAGAGAATATCAAAGAGCGAAAAAAGCGATGGACCAATCGTATTTTTATGGATGCAGGATATAGTTATACCAACAATTTCTCCTTTACCGATATCAATGCCAATACGGGCAATGTAGAGTCTTTTGCCCTGAGAAACGGAGGAAGCTATCGGGCTGGGGTAACTGTGCGTTTGGGCTTGTACGATTTTGTAGGGGCCAAACATATGACTCGAGTAGCCATTCACGAAAAAAATGCTTCCGAAAGTCAATTGATGCTTTTAGAACGACAAATTACCTGGCAAGTAACTCAATTGTACAAAAACCTGCAGCTCGCCCAAACATTGTTACGCATTAAGAGTGAAAAAATGCAGACCCTGGCGCTGCAAAGACAAATGGCCGAAAAAGAATTTACTCAAGGGCAAATCAAAATTGCCGAATTAAGCCGGTTAACCGAGTTGGCCTCTAATGCGCATCAAGAATTTGAACAAGGCAAAAACACTTACGAAAAGGCTTACTTGGAGTTAGAACAATTTGTAGGTAAATCATTAAAGAATTTCTAAGTAATCAGCAGTGAATTTAATAGATTTTGTTCGTATAATCGTCCACAATATAAAGCTACTCATCATTGTACCAGTAGCTTTAGCGGCTGCCGTATATTATTTAGTCAAGGACCTTCCCAATAAATACGAAGCCGAAACTTTGATTTATACTGGTATTGCCTCAGGATACAACATAGAATCGAGCGGGGGCTCCAGAGTAGATTATTTTAGTGCCAACAATGCCTTCGATAACCTCATCAATACCATCAAAGCTAAAGAAACCCAAAAAGAAGTCGCGCTTAGTTTGTTAACCCAGCACATTATACTCACTAAACAAGACCCTACTATTCTAAGCAGGAAAGCTTTTTATAAATTTCAAAAAATACTTCCCAAATCGGTCAAACAGCAATTATTGGTCAAAGGAAGCTTCAAAGCTACTTATGACAACTTATATAAAGCTACTGAAACCAACCAACCGCGTTGGGTCAACGACATTTTAAGCGGAAAACACCCCTACTACAGTTACCGAGCCATGTCCAGAGTATCGGCCAAACGCTTGGGCTCTAGCGACATGATCAATATAAAATATGGTACCGATGATGCCAGTATCACTCGCCATACTTTGGTATTTTTACTCGAAAAGTTCATTGCCCGCTACAAATTTCTCAAAAAATCAGAAACCGGGGATGTGGTGGCTTACTTTGAAAAGCAGCTCAAGAAAGCCAAAGGCAAGCTGGATGGGGTAGAAAATCGCCTGAAAAACTTTCGTGAAGGGGGTAAAATCTTGAATTACTACGAACAAACCAAGTCGATTGCCGACCAGAAGAGCGACATCACCAACGCCTACAAACAAGAAATAGGGAACCTGGAAGCTTCTAAAGCTGTGCTCAAGGAACTCGAGAAAAAACTGAACCTCAATCAAGAATTTTTTCTTAAAAACGAGGAGATTTTGGTCAAGAAAAAACGTCTTTCCAACTTGATTGTAGCCCTGACCCTCCAAAATGTAAACAGTCCCAAAAACGAAAAACCCGATCAAAACGATCAAGGGCAAACGATTCTAAAACAAGAGATAGACAACCTCAAGAAAAGCTTGGAAAAAGACGTCTTGGCGCTCTACAAACACCGTTATTCTACCGGAGGCATCACCATTGAGAAACTATTATCGGAGTGGTTGGCCAACCTGATTTTGGTGGAACAGTCCAAGGCCCGGGTAAAAATATTGGAAGAAAGAATCAGCGAGATAGACCAAGAATATGACCGGTTTGCTCCCCTGGGTTCGGGCCTCAAAAAGCTAGAACGAGAGGTAGGCGTAGAAGAAAGGGCTTACATCGAGATTTTACACGGCCTCAACCAAGCCTTGATCCGTCAACAAAACATAGAACTCTCCTCTAACCTAGAGGTCGTGGACAAACCCAGTGTATCTAAAAAGCCCAACAAAAAACTCCTCTTGGTTATTTTAGGTTTTATGGTAGGAGTATTTGGGTCGTTGGCTTTTATCATCGCCACCGAGTTGTTAGACAGCACCCTCAAGAGCCCGGCTCGAGCCATTGCCGCAACGGGCTTCCCTTTGGCGGGTGCCATTCCGGTCATCAAGAAAAAGATGAAAGACAATCGCAAAGTCATCAAGGCGGCCCTCATCAATCAGATTGCCAATCAAATATTACTCAAAGTGGGCGACCAGCCTTGTCCTACGATTGCGATATGCAGCACCCAAGCTCAAGAAGGCAAATCTTACTTATCGGGCGAAATTGCCAACAACCTTCGCCAATCTGGTAAGAAAGTATTGTTGATCAATCCCACCAACAGCAGCAATGAACAAAAATACGCCAACGACCAGGAATACATTGTGACGCCTGACTTATTGGATAAACCATCGTTGGAAGCCTTGACTCAAACTTCGCTGGACAACGAAGCCTACGATTATGTGCTGATTGAGCTACCCGGACTGGTGAAAGGGATGCTCCCCTTGCAAATTATGAAACAAGCCCACCTCAATTTATTGGTGGTCAGGGCCAATCGAGCCTGGAAAAAATCGGACAAACACCTAATCAAGCGGTATTTGTCTAACGAAACACAAACCAATATGATGATCCTGAATGGTGTCAAGCCTCATTATATAGAAGAGTTGGTAGGCGATTATGGACAGTCGCCCTATGCATTGCGTACTTTGGCCAAGCGCGCTTTTCGTCTTGAGTTTAAATCTAAAAAACTTTTCAAATAAACCGTTTGATGCCTTGTATTCACCGATCATTTAACGAATCCTAAAACAACAAGAAGCAGATATGATTCAAGGAAAAAATATTGTATGCCTGGGGTTCCCTGCCTGGGAAGGGGATTATATGAAAGCCATTGTTCAGTTGCTCTCTGTACTGGCGCGCCATAATCGGGTATTGTATGTAGAATACCAGTATACTTACAAAGACGTAGCCGTAGGATTGGCCGGGAGAAAAAATATCCCGGTAAAAAGAATTACTGGCTTCAAGCCACGGCTTCGCTCTATTTCCTTGAAAGACCAACAAGCGAAGGTCAATGTACTCACTGTACCCGCCATTTATCCAGTAAACTGGCTTCCCGATGGCAAAACGTACCAATTCTTTTTACGCCGAAACGCAAATACAATCAAAAAAGCGATTCAGCGAGCGGTGGCTTCGCTGGACATGCACAACCCCATTGTCATCAATGCTTTCAACCCGGCCTACGGCGCCCCTTTGGTAGGAGAATTGCACGAAAAACTGCTGTTATACTATTGCTACGACGAAATCAGTCACGCAAAATGGTGTAAAAAACACGGAGCCACTATGGAAGCCCAGTTTGCCGCCCAAGTAGATGCCATTGTGACTACTTCCGAACAATTACAAATTTCCAAAAAGGCCTACAATGAGCAGTGCTTTCTGGTGAAAAATGGGGTCAACCTGTCCTTATTCGAGCAAGCACTGGCCCAAAAGAAAATGCTCCAAAAATCTCAGCAAACCGCTACAAACTCTAATTTTGTGGTGGGCTACCTGGGTACCATCGACGACCGATTAGACTATCCTTTATTAGCGCATTGCATCCAACAGGCCCCCAATGTTACTTTTCAGTTTGTGGGGCGTATCACTTACCCCGAAGGCCAAGAACAACTCGAGAAATACCCCAATGTACAATTCTTGGGTGCCCAGCCTCCCGAAAAACTAGCCGATTTTGTGGCCCAATTCGACCTTGGGGTCATTCCTTTTGTCAGCAATGGGTTTACAAAAAGCATTTATCCACTCAAAATCAACGAATACCTGGCGGCTGGGCTTCCGGTCATTACTACTAATTTTGGAAAACTGGGCGACTTTACCGAGGTAGCTACCATTGTGGAGACTCCAGAAGCCTTTTTAGAAGCCATCCTTTATCAACAAAAACAACTGCCTGATGACCCGACTACTATTCAAGCCCAAAAACATCGTTTGGCATTTGCCCAGTCCAATTCCTGGGAACACCGGGCCGAAGAGCTTTCTCAAATCATAGAAAAGATCATCGATCATAAAAAAACGGCTTTCCAAACCCCCTAAAAATATGGCAAAACTTTCACAAATCAAGGACAATCTCTGGGTACTAGGAGGCAATGTATTCAATGCTGGTATTGGCTTTCTGAGTTTTTTGTTGTTGGCTCAGATATTATCGGTAGAAGCCTTCGGAATCTGGCTATTGTATGTAGCCGCTTTTACCTTTATGGAAATGGTAAGAGGAGGATTCATTCACCAGGCCTTGGTCAAGCACTTGGCGGCTACCCGTCATCGCTTGGTGAAGCAGGTCATTACTGGAGCATCCTGGTGGATTGGAATTGCCATTACCGCAGCGTTTTCGGGCTCCATTGCCCTGCTGGGTTGGTTATTTGCCGAGCCCATTGCCACCAAAAATTTCACCCTCTTTTTTCAATGGTACCCCCTTGTCATTTGGCTTACCCTTCCTTTCAACATGGGCTTGTGGGTCACCCACGCCAACCGCCAATACAAGCAAATGGTCGTGATTCAGTTATGTATCAATGGCGGATTTGGATTGTTCGTTTTGTGGAACTACTTCCAGACCAACACCCTTGACCTCACCACCGTACTATTTGCCCATACCTTGGTACGTTTGGTTGCCAGCCTCTTGAGCGTGTTGAGTGGTTGGGCGGACATTCGCCAAATGCGTTATCTGAGTCAACGTTATTTGCAAAAGCTTACTCATTTTGGCAAGTACAGTATTTTTTCTTTGTTGGGTACCAACCTGCTCAAAAGTACCGATGTATTTTTGATTGGCATTTTTCTGGGCCCAAAAGCAGTAGCCATTTACCAATTCCCACTCAAAATCATCGAATTGGCCGAAGTACCCTTGCGAAGTTTTGCTACCACTGCTTTTCCTAAAATGGCTCGCTGGGCCGAAGAAAAGCGCTATCCGTTGGTCACTACCTTTATTCAAAACCAAGTCATTTTGTTTATATTATTGGTGACTCCAGGCTGTATCGTAGGCATCATTTGGGCCGATTTTTTTATGCTTTTGTTAGGAAAAGCCCAGTATTTGGCCTCGGTTACGGTTTTTCAAGTATTGCTTATCTACGTGATCTTTTTGCCCATCGACCGATACATTGGCATTGCCCTGGACAGTCTCAATCGTCCCCAGGTCAATACCTTGAAAATTATGCTGATGGTAGGGGTCAATATTCTGGGAGATTATTGGGTATTGAGCACAGGTGGCTCTCTAGCCATGGTAGCCACAGTTACCCTGGCCAATATTGCAGTAGGCATCGGTTTTGGATGGTATGCCATTCATCGTACCCTCCCTATCCATCAAATCAGGCGTATCAAACTCAAACAACTTTTATCTATCAGTTAGCCATCGTAATTCATGACACAGCACAAAAAAATTACATTCATTGATTTTGCCAAGGGCTTCGCCATTTTTACGATTGTGGTCATGCACTATTTTCAAAGGATGCCCGTACCCGGCTGGATGGCCAAAGGCGTTCTTTTAGGCGGCACTGGCATCCATGTATTTATCTTACTTTCTGGGTTTGGGCTGATACTGGGTCGCTACCAAGGCTGGATGGCATTTCTACAAAGGCGAGCCAGCAAGATTCTCCTCCCCTACTATTTTTTTATTACCTTGTTGTTTATCCTCAATTTTTTTGTGGTAGTGCATCCCGATATGGATGGGTATGCCTATTTGGGTAATTTGTTCTTTTTTCAATTGATTGATGAACGCATTGTGTATGTATTCGGCATTCAATTTTGGTTTATCAGTACCATTCTTCAGCTGTACTTATTGTTTCCGGTACTACGCATTGGCCTGCAAAAACTAGGTGCAGTTAAGTTCTCGCTCGTTTGCCTGTTCATCTCCTCCTTGTATTTTATGATTTTGTACTTTACCGGGGCCTACCAGAGCAAAGTATGGAGCCGTTTGTTCCCTCAATATTTATGGGAATTTGGCTTGGGAATGGCGTTGGCTCACCTTTACCAAGTTCGCCAATTTCAGTTTTGGAATATGGCGTATCACTGGTTAATCCTCGGATTTTTGGGCGGTTTTGGAACCATGGCCTTGCTTACCTTTTACCTGGGTGACCTGGGCGTAGTCATCAATGACATACCCGCCATGGTAGGCTACCTCTCGGCTACTATCCTGTTGTATCGCTTAAGTGTCTCTCTGATAGGTTTCATTGAAAGTGGTTTTTTGTTCATTGGCAAATATTCCTATCCGCTGTATCTGGTTCATATTGCGGTGCTGTCGTTGTGGTTGCATTTTGTCACCATTACTCGGCCTTTACCACTCTTGCTCGCTTTTTTTCTCATATATTTGTTGGCAGCATTGGTGGCCTCAGTCATATATGATAAATTGTATGCCTGGGTATATCATCGCTTGAGTAGGAAACAATCTTCTGGTAAAAAAAATATTTAATCATTTGCACATTTTTGGGTTTATGGACAAACAATCACTTCCTCTGGTAAGCATCATTACCCTCAACTATAACCAGGCAAAGGTGACGGCAGACTTGTTGGCATCGCTGCGACACATTACCTACTCGCCGGTAGAAATCATCGTGGTAGACAATGCTTCACCGGATAACCCGGAGAAAATGATTACCGAACAGTATCCAGAGGTGCAATTCATCCGAACCGACCAAAATTTGGGATTTGCGGGGGGAAACAATGTTGGAATTGAAATGGCCAAGGGAAAATATGTACTTTTGTTGAATAATGATACTGAAGTGGCGCCCGACTTTTTGGAACCCTTGGTGGAGTGTATGGAACAAGACAGTCAGATTGGAGCCTGTAGCCCCAAAATTCGTTTTTTCCAAACCAAAAACCACATCCAATACGCTGGTTCTACTCCGATAGATTCGGTGAGGGTGGCGAGTTATGCCATTGGTTACGGAGAAGAAGATAAAGGGCAACACGACCAGTCGGGAGGCCCAACGCATTTGGCTCATGGAGCCGCCATGATGGTTTCTAGCAAAGCCATCGAAAAGGCAGGTTTGATGGAAGCGTCTTTTTTCTTGTATTACGAAGAACTCGATTGGTGTGAACACATCAAAAAAGCAGGGTTTAGCATTCATTTTGTACCCCAGTCGCTGGTTTTGCATAAAGAATCTATGAGCGTAGGTAAGAACAGTCCTTTGCAGCTTTATTATAAAACCCGTAACCGTATCTTTTTTGCTCGGCGCAATCTAAAAGGCAGTCAACGCTGGATTGCCCTTTTATACTTGATTGGTTTGGTAGCTCCGGTACGTTTGCTCAAACTTTTGCTCAAAGGAAACTTCAAGAACTTCAAGATTTACCTCAAGGCAGTCAGTTGGCACAGTGTTTTGTTCAAACGTTACTCTTTATTTAAATGAGTTTTATTTAGTCCACGGTCGACAGTCCATAGTCCACAGTTTTCCTTAGTTAGGAGTTGGTAGTCAGTAGTTAGTAGTTGTTTTCTTTAGTCCACGGTCGATGGTCCATAGTCCATAGTAGCGCAAAGCGGAACCTTTAGTCCTGAGCGAAACCGAAGGAATTAACAATTAACCATCAAAAATTAATAATTATGATAGTGCATCGCCTCGCGCAACAATTTAGCAATGCAACAATGAGCGCAGCGGAACAATAGAAAAATAAAACAATGCAACAATACGCTATAATTATATGAAATTGACCAATACCCAATCTCCATTTAAGCCTCGTTATTCGGAGGTTTTCCGGCTTTTATTGGCTTTGATAACCACCCTCCCGGTGGCTTTTGTCATTGCCAAGGGAGGCATGTTGATTGGGGTGGCCTTGATTGTACTACCAGTTGTATTCTTTTACCTCTACTTTTTGTTTACTACTCCCAAGATGGGACTTTACTCTTGTGTGTACGCTGGGTTCTTGGTTAACGGGATCGTACGCTACATTTCGGGTATTCCACTGGGTCTTAGCATAGATGGCCTGTTGATTGTCACCTGGCTGGCCATATTGGTACACAAAAGCGAAAAATACGACTACAAGCTCCTGAAAAACGGATTGGTGATTGCCAACTGTATATGGATGCTTTACAACGTGTTTGAGATCTTCAACCCGGAAGCACGAAGTATGGTGGCTTGGTTTTATGCCATGCGAGGAGTGGCCTTGTATCCCTTGCTCACTGCCCCTCTGGTATTTTTACTGGTACGCTCTCCCAAAGATGTAGAGCGCTTTATGTTTATTTGGTTTGCCTTATCCATTTTTGGTACATTCAATGGTGCCAAACAACTCATTATTGGGGTAGACCGTTTCGAACAAGCTTGGCTTGATGCTGGTGCTGCCACTCAACATATTTTATTTGGTAAATTACGGGTATTTTCTTTTTATAGCGATGCCGGACAATTTGGAGTGTCTCAAGGTCATTGTTTTGTAGCCGCAGGGGTATTGGCCCTTCGTAGAGGGATTTCTATCCAAAAGAAGGCATTTTACGCATTTGCCGCAGTTTGTGGTTTATACGGTATGATGGTCTCTGGTACTCGGGGAGCCATTGCGGTACCTGCCATTGGTTTCTTTTCCTACTTTTTTATGAGCAAAAACTTTAAAATAGTAGGTCTGGGGGTCATTTGTGGGTTTATGGTGTTCTACTTATTGAAATATACCAGCGTTGGGCAAGGCATTTATGCCATTAATCGAATGCGTACCGCCTTGGATCCCAACGATGCGTCTTTACAAGTACGCTTGGAAAATCAACGCAAACTCTCTAACTACCTTGCCTCTCGTCCGTTTGGCGGAGGGGTTGGGTCAGCGGGAAGCTGGGGTGAAAGGTTTAGCCCGGGGAGTTTTCTGGCCGAAACCCCTACCGATAGTTGGTATGTAAAAATATGGGCCGAAGAAGGAATCATTGGTTTGCTATTACATATTGCTATTCTGTTGTACATTGCAGCTCATTCGGGTTATTTTATATGGCATATGCCCGATTCTGAGCTTCGACAACAAATGATGGCCATTTGGTCGGGAATGTTGGGCATTTATGTGGCCAGCTATGGTAATGGAGTGCTGGGTCAAGTTCCCACCGGAACTTTACTTAATGTAGGAATGGGAATGATGTTTATGATTCCGTATTTTAATAAATACATAGAAGATCAAGAAGCCGCTGAAGCAAAGGCTCTAACTGAGGAAAAATAAGTTTTTTTAGTTGGGAGTTTTCTTTAGTCCATAGTCCACGGTCGATGGTCGATAGTTTTTTTTAGTTGGTGGCAATTAAATGAAAAATGTAAAACTTAAAATGAAAAATGATACACCGCTTTGCGCAACCCGAAGTCCTGAGCGAAGCCGAAGGAACTAACAATGAGCCGAAGGCGGAACAATATAAATTATCATATTTGCGAATTTAATTGTCGCTTTGCGCAACCATTTAGCCATATAACAATGCAACAATGAGCCGAAGGCGGAACAATAGAACAAAAGAATTTAAAATATTAAATCAATAAAATTATGCAGGGCTTTCTTATAAAAATTTAATATCCTTCAACCACTTAAATAGTGTGGC
>CALDJV010001183.1 GCA_937899305.1 uncultured Cytophagaceae bacterium | reverse complement strand
TTAGTGGACTCTCTCAAAAAAGTATTGGATACATTTAAAGCTCTTAAGCCGACTAAATCTACTAGAGAACGTAGAATACCTCCCAAAATAAGAAGAAGGAATAGAAAAGACAATATTGTAATATATAAGTATAATGAAGAAGTTTACACTGCCAAATTGATGGCATTGTTAGATCCAGATACAAAGATAAAAACATCTGAATTTGATAGTATTTCGCATGAAACTATTACGGTAAAAATCAATGAAAGCCCCGTAGCAGATTTTTTTCAGATTGTTCAGGACAGGCCCGCCAAACCACACCTTGAAATTAGGTATTATGAAATTATTAGGATCATTAAGTTGAATAATGGTAAATCCTTGAAGCAAAATTTAGGCATGAAGGTGAATACCCTTCCTGCAGTTTTAGACAAACAGGGTAAAGAAATAAAGGGCTTTACTCAGCACTTTAAAATAGGTAAGTTGGAATTGTTATTAAAGAAAAATAAACGATGAAATATATTGCATTATTTTTAGTAATGATGATTTGTTCATTCAAAAGTTATGGACAAAATGATCGAATCAAGAATGAATCCACTGAAATAACTAGATTACTTAAAAAAATTGTTACTTCATACCTGAGATCTCATCAAAACGCTTATAGCTACACTTTTTTTTCAAAATATTTGAAAGATAAAAATATTACAGTTTTTGATGATCAAGTATATCGCAGACCTGTGCCATTACAGGAATATTTAGCTCTATTTTACAATAGTAAAGCGGGCATCGTGAGGATTTCTATTGACTCAAAAGCGATTCGTATAGTAAAGACTGAAAATTGGCCTGGGAGAAAAATATTTACGGTGATTTTTGATAGGACACTCAATGGAAATACTACTTCTGTTACCATGATTATTCAAGCGGAACGGATTGGAGAAGATGACCTGGCAAATTTTAGAGTTATGAGAATCATCAATCCAGATGAATCCTTGGATCGTAGTGTTACTCAACCATTTATTGCCTCTATGTCTCTCGGGCTGACGGCTTCCAACATCAACCAATTGATAGCCAAAAATATAGGTGCAGTTCAACCACTCTCAAATATTATGATGTTAGGAGGAGAAGGAGTATTTACAATAGGGATTAAAGGTATAAGTTTACTCGAGACATCACGATTCAATTTTAGTTTGGCGCTAGGGAGAATGATTTCGCCTACCCGTACTTGGGATAGTATTCAAACCAATAATGTAACCGCATCCATTGCGGATAGTAGTTTGTCATTGAGCGGAGGTAGTTATTTTGCATTAGGCATTGATTATAAACTATATCTGTACCAGTCTTTGTTAAAGCTACAAAATAAACATAGTTGGGGTTCCAAACGAGGGTATCAGTTTGACGGATACCTACTGGCAGGTTATTATTGGCAAAACTATAGATTGAATGTCGATGATACTAACAACGAAAACATTCAGGACTTACGGCTAGTTGGAGGAACTTTTATGATTGGTGCAGGTGTAGAGTTCTGGCTCAAATCTTTGAAGTATTCCTTCTTCTTAGAAGGCTCCCTGAGTCGTGGTCTGATTCCGCGAAATGAAAATTTGAATTTGTTTCCACAATCCATTCTCAATGTAAAATTGGGCATCAGGCTGAACTCGGTAACTTCTCGCACTATTTATAAATAACCAATTATCTCTCTTCAAAAACACTCATCATGCACAAATATCCTATCCTCATTAAAATACTTCTAGGAAGTATTTTAATCATCAGTTTATTCAATCGTTGTCAGCCAGAAGAACCCGTAGTGGTCAACTTTGATACCGTTGTGACTACCGACTCTACTACGGGGGAAACCATTGTTCGTTTTGAAAACAATTCGCAAGGAGGGATTGCTTATAAATGGGATTTTGGGGATGGTAAGGTCAGCAATCTATTTTTACCTCGCGATACCATCTTCAATTTTCGAGACTCCAGTAACATTGTGTTGGATTCGGCGCATGTGTACCGACAAAGTGGTACTTTCAGCATCACGTTGACGGTAGTGGGGAATGATCAAACCCAAAGCCTTACGAAATCAGTATTGATCATGGGGAGTCAGGCAGATTTTGAAGCAGATACTACCCGCTTTGACGTAGACAACAGTGTTACTTTTCGTTTGGATGATGGAGCCAAGCAAATTAATGGAGCCGAATACAACTGGGATTTTGGCGATGGAAAACAAGAAATTAGACTGGATACCAATGCGGTGCCCCATACATACGCCAATGGAGGCATCTACGTAGTACAATTGACAACCACTCAACGAAATTCTGAGTTTGTCAGAAGGGCCTCTAAGGTGATTACCCTTCCGGCCCTGGATGTGAGTTTTACCGCCGAACCTCAAGCAGACAATCCCAAGATTGTAAAGTTTACTCCAGTATTAAAGAATGCCGCCAATATTACTGGGTTAAGTTGGGACATGGGCGACAATAACATCCGAGATGATGTAACCGATTTTCTCCATCCTTACATATCGGGAGGAACTTATTTGGTCAAACTCACCGTAACGCAGGGAGAGGACGTCAAAACAATTACCCAATCGGTGACGATTCCCGCCTTGACGGTAGACTTCAACTTTGCCTTGGATAAGGACAATAAGAAAATAGTCACCTTTACTCCCCAAATAGAAAATGGCAGTACCAACGATGAATATACCTGGAATTTTGGCGATAATATAGTGTTGCCGCCCAGTAATAATTCGGCCGTGCAACGGCATCGGTATGCCAATGGAGGCACTTTTACGGTTACTTTAACGGTAAAACAGGGAAGTGATGAGAGATCGGTGACCAAGTCAGTCAATGTACCTGCGCTGGGCATCGACTTTGTGGCCAATTTTAATGACCCAAATAAAAAGATTGTGACTTTCACTCCGTCGATACAAAATGGCACCAATGATGATAAATTTAACTGGGAATTTGGGGATGGAAAAGCAGCTCAAGCAAGAACCAATGATAATTCGTTTACTTATACTTATGCCAATGGAGGCACTTTCAATGTTCAACTTTCAGTTACTCAGGGGAGTGATGTAAAAGTAGTGACCAAGTCAATTACCATTCCTGCCCTCACCGCTGATTTCGAGGTTCAGTTTAACAATACCGATAAAAAGATTGTCACCTTTGTTCCTAACGTAGAGAATGGTATCAGTACCGACGAATATACTTGGGAGTATGGTGATAATGTAATTGAGAAAAAAAACAATGCCAATACCTTTACCCATACTTATCCTAATGGGGGGAATTTCAATATCAAACTCACTGTGAAACAAGGGGATGACGTGAAAACTGTCACAAGATCCATTACTGTTCCCTCCTTGATTATAGATTTTGAAACACAGTTCAACGATCCTACCAACAAGAAGAAGGTAACATTTGTCCCTAACATTACCAATGGAGGTATCAATGATGAATTTACTTGGGATTTTGGAGATAATACCTCTACTCAAAACAAAACAAATGACAATGCTTTTATATATAGTTATGCTTCAGGTGGATCATATGGAGTTACCTTGTCGGTAAAGCAAGGGAATGATGTAAAAAATATTACTAAATTCATCAACATTCCAAGTCCTAATCCTGATTTTACCTTTAGCCTCGCTACTGACAACTTTTATGATGTAACCTTCACCAACGTATCGTCCAATGCTGATGGAGCTACTTATGCCTGGGCTTTTGGAGATGGTGATGCCTCTACCGATACTTCTCCAAATCATCGGTATGCTACTGGAGGCATTTATAATGTAACCCTCACCATGACGGTAGGAGGAGAAGAGACAAACGTAACTAAAAACATATCTATTCCTAATTTATTGCCTGATTTTGATTTTGTAATCAATGGCTTTGAAGTTGTTTTTGATGCCTCTTCCTCCAGAAATACGTTGACAGGTGCTACTTATAGCTGGGATTTTAGAGACGGAAGTACTGGAAGTGGAGAAAGACCTACCCGTTTGTACAGCAAAGGAGGAGTGTATGATGTAGTGCTTACCATCGACCAAGGTACAGGCCTAGAATCCAAAACAGTATCTAAGCAAGTAGTCATCGCTCAAGTGGTACCTGATTTTACAGTGAGCATTCCGAATAATTGCCCCTCACCTTGTCCAGTATCTTTTACCAATACTTCTAGAGATGTACCTACTGGGGCAACTTATGCCTGGAGTTTTGGGGATGGCATGGGTAATAGTACTCTAGAGAACCCACCAACTTATCACTACAATTCAGGAGGTACCTATACAGTTACTCTAGTCATTACAGTAAATGGAAATAACTTCACAGAACAAAAAAGTATCATTGTACCTTCTATTACAGCAAGTTTCAATGTAATAGGGGGAGGGTGCGAAGCCCCCTGTAGTATCACTCTACAAAATACCTCATCCAACGTACCCAGTGGCTACTCTTATTTTTGGGAGTATGGTACTGGAGGAACATTAACTCACAATAGCTTTATTCCTTCCCACCCTACTCCCAGTTATGCCAATTCAGGTAATTATACCATCAAACTAACCATTAGAGATGGGACTGGAAATGATGTTCTGTCAGCTTTTCGTTCGGTAACAATAAATACTCCTAACACAAATCAACCTATAAATCTATTTCAGAATTTGAATGCCTTCTATACTTTTAATAATACTTTGCAGAATGTGGTAGGAAGTAATACTGTTATCGCGAGAGCAGGTCATTTAAGCTATGCCATCGATAGAAAAGGAACTAACAATAGTGCATTGGATTTTAGTGGAAATGATGCCTATTTAGATACTGATGTAGGTTTTCCCGCCATTACTAATGGCTTGTCTATTTCTTTTTGGATTAAATCGGACTTCAGCGGCACAAGAGTGATTTTTGATAATGGTAAATTATCTATCAGGCATAATGGGATTATTTTACAGATAAGAGATGGTGGTTTCAGCAGTAGTTATACTATCAAGACTAGCTTTGCATGGTCGCATTTTGTGGTGATCTTCAGAAGCGGAGGAAATGTAGAAGTGTACCAAAATGGTAGCCTTGAAGGAATCACTGGTAGTTGGTCGGGAATGGTAGGAACTGGTGATGTGATCATAGGAGGCGATGATTCCAATACTGACTTCAATGGCCTCCTTGACGACATCCGCATCTACTCTCGCGCCATTAACCAATCTGAAGTAGCTGCGCTCTACAACGAATAAGTAGCTATATTGGGGGCTTGAGCTTTATAATTTTCTTTCAACGGATTAGGATAAAAGACATGGGTAGGTAGCATAATCATCTGGAGTTCGTTTTAGTCAGAAAATTTGTGGCAAAATATACATTGATTCGTGAGAATCCATATGCTTTATGGTAAGCTTTGACTTTCGTGAAGGAGTGACGGAATAAATCTATGGTAAATTTCCTCAAGAGGTAGAAAGTTTTCGATCGAAAATTTTCTATTCTTAAGGAAAAAGCCTAAAATAGCTTGTCTTTATAGACGCATCTCAAGTTGTGCATCATTCTACAACTTTAATTTAACTTGCCCCTTTTTCGGAATCTCATCTGAGATAACGAGAGGGGCGTTTTTTTTGAATCTTGTGGAGTAGGCTTTTAAAATGTGGAGCCTCCAACAAGGAATGTTGAACTTCGACAGACTACTATGACTTGTGTGGAAATATTTTTTTGGATACGAAATTTTGAAGGAGCACTTTTTCAAAATATTGAGTGACAAGCAAGGAATAACGAGTTTCGAGAGATTGCTGCATTTTGCGCTGATTTTTTTGAATATCGAACATAGCACCAGGAAAAATGAAGTAGAATAAATAAGTAGTAGCCAGTCATGAGACGTTCATCATCAAAAAACAACCATCATCTTTGAGTGCCAAACTTTATTAAAAAAAATCAAATAAACATTTCTACTTAAATTGATTTACAAAATAAAGTGGACTCCGTATTTTTGAAACATCGCCCCTTGCCCTGAAGGGGTATGTTCCTTTTTAACCCATCAAAAAGGAAACAAAGAACTTACTAATCAAAAACTTCCTCTTGGGGCAGGGGATTAACCTATCAAAAACAATGAGCAACCAAACCGATAACCTTCGCACTGCCAAGTTGATTATGGTTACTGCCAACAACAATAACAAATATTATGAAATGCAGGAAAACGGGGATGGTACCTTTACCGTGCGTTATGGTCGGGTAGGAGGACGCGCTACTACTCATAGTTATCCGGTAAGTCAGTGGAACAAAAAGTACAACGAAAAGACCCGCAAAGGGTACACAGACCAAACCCATTTGTTTGCGGAGTCTAAAGAGGAAATCAAACTGGCCGATTTGGATGATAAAGGGGTAGAAAAACTCATCAACTTACTTACCCAATACGCCAAAAAATCTATTGGAGACAACTATAACGTAACTGCCGACCAAGTAACCCGCAAACAGGTAGAGGAGGCTCAGGAGATTTTAGATCAGATTGTGAAGTTGGTAGATGACAAGGGGGCCAGTATCAAAAATAGTGACCAGGGAGACCAAGACAAACCGGTCAAAAAAGGTAAAAAAGCCAAATTAAGTATTGAGGATCTCAACCGTAATTTGCTGAGCCTGTATCAAATAATTCCTCGGAAAATGTCCAATGTAAACGATCATTTGTTCGTACAAGCCAAAACTAAAGATGACATTGAGGAGATGGAGAAAAAAATGGCTGAAGAGCAAGCTACTTTGGATGTAATGCGTGGGCAGGTAGAAATCAACGAGAAAACGAAAGCCGCTGCCGAAGAAGACAAGAGCAACGAGATCAACCTATTGGAGGCCATGGGAATGGAAATGTCTACGGTAGAAGATGACGCGGTGATTGCCAAAATCAAGGACTTGATGCAAGACGAAGCAAACAAATTCCACAAAGCATTTGAGGTGAAAAACATCAAAACCCAAAAAGCCTACGATGAATTCTTTGCTGGGGTAGACGATAAAAAGACTGAGTTGTTTTGGCACGGAAGCCGCAACGAAAACTGGATGTCTATTCTAGAAAATGGTTTGGTGCTACGTCCGGCCAATGCAGTGATTACCGGAAAAATGTTTGGTTATGGCTTGTACTTTGCTGATAAATTCCGTAAATCATTGAATTATACTTCTTTACGTGGCTCTTATTGGACGGGCGGCTCGGCCAAAGATGGGTTTTTGGCGTTGTATGAAGTACACGTAGGAAAGCAACTCCATATTAAAAACCATAAGTCGTGGTGCTACGAGTTGAGCGAAAAGAACTTGAAGAAACGAGGTGAATATGATTCTTTATTTGCCGAAGGAGGCGCTGATCTTCGCAACAACGAATACATTATTTACAACCAGGCCCAATGTACGGTGAAGTATTTGGTGCAGGTGAAGTAAGTAAAAATTGAAAACGAAAAGTGAAAAGTTTTTCAATTGATGATTAAGAGTTTATAGTTCAGGGTTTGGGCTATGAACTCTTAGCTACTATTTAGTCCGAAAATTTGAGCATCATCATTTTCTAGCTGAGGAGTTGTCAATAAAACGGTTGATCACTCTTGCTGCCCATCACCTCATACAAACTTCCCACCTTGCTTAAAAAGCAACCGTTTATAACTTGAAAAACTATGGACTGTCATTGAAGCTATCCAATTCATTTGCTATATTTGCAAACTTTTTTAAATATCCGTGGATTTAAACCATTACACTCTACTCCATTCGTTGAAAAAAAGGGTGATCAGGCAGGCAAATTTCCTGACATAAACAAACTGTAGAGTGAGAAATCTCGTCTGAAAAGATTCAGCATATTCCCCAAAATTGAACACCAAAATGAATTACAAGGAAGTTTTAGACAACAACCCCCTGCTTACCTTGGTGGCTAAAGTGGCCCAAGAAGCGCAGCTGGAAACCTATGTCGTAGGTGGTTTTGTACGTGACCTTATCCTGAAACGCCCCTCCAAAGACATTGACATTGTATGCGTAGGGAGCGGCATTGAATTGGCCCAGCAAGTATCTCAAGCCATTACTGGAAATCCCCAGGTAAATTATTTTAAAAATTTTGGTACCGCTCAAATCAAAACCAAAGATTGGGAGCTGGAATTTGTGGGAGCCCGCAAAGAATCTTACCAACGAAACTCTCGCAAGCCCATTGTAGAAGATGGTACTTTAGAAGATGATCAAAACCGCCGGGATTTTACCATCAATGCATTGGCTATTAGCCTACAAGCGCATAACTATGGAGAGGTGATTGATCCTTTTGGAGGCATCGACCACTTGCGTCAGCGCGTGATTAAAACTCCTTTGGAACCAGGAATTACCTTTTCTGACGATCCGCTACGAATGATGCGCGCTATTCGCTTTGCTTCTCAGTTGGGGTTTGATATAGAGCCCACCACTTTCGAGTCTATTCAGGAAAACAAAGAGCGAATCAAAATTGTATCGCAAGAACGCATCACGGTAGAATTGAACAAAATTGTACTTTCATCTACCCCTTCATATGGATTCAAGCTGTTGTTTTATGCTGAGTTGCTACCATTTATTTTCCGCGAAATGGTAGATTTGCATGGAGTGGACGTAGTAGATGGCCGGGCCCACAAAGATAATTTCTTTCATACCCTACAAGTACTCGATAATGTAGCCAAGGTATCCGATGATTTGTGGTTGCGTTGGGCTGCCATTTTGCACGATATTGCCAAACCAGCCACCAAACGCTTTGATCGTCGAGTGGGATGGACCTTTCACGGACATGAAGACCGGGGAGCGAAAATGGTTCCAGGAATTTTTCGTAGACTGAAGCTCCCCATGAACGACCGCATGCGCTTTGTACAAAAACTAGTACGACTCCATTTGCGTCCCATTCCTTTGTTTCGAGATAGTATTACCGATTCGGCCATTCGTCGTTTGTTGTTTGATGCCGGAGATGACATAGATGCCCTGATGATGCTTTGTCGAGCCGATATTACGTCTAAGAACTATGAAAAGGTAAAACGTTATTTGAAGAACTTTGACATTGTAGACGAAAAACTCAAAGAAATTGAAGAAAAAGATCGAGTGCGCAACTTCCAGCCAGTCATTACCGGGGAGGTGATCATGGAAGCCTTTGATCTCAAACCAAGTCGAGAAGTGGGCCTGATCAAAACTGCGATTCGGGAAGCCATTCTCGATGGAGAAATTCGCAACGAAATACAGGAGGCCTTTGCTTTTATGGTGAGAAAAGGAGCCGAGTTTGGGTTGAGTGCAGTCAAAGGAGTAGAGGCATTTGAGGTAGAGTAATGGTCTACTTTACCTTTACATACCTTCTCCAGCGAATCCCTTCATCGTTTTCTACCCATTGGTATTTTGCTTTTATTTGTTGGGCTTTTTCATACAAGGTTTTGGCTTTTGCATCATGTTGATTCCCTCGCATAAGTAACGCAATGGCATAAGCTTCATATAAATAAAAAGAACGGGGCAATATCTCAAGTAGTTTTTGATAACAAAGGTCTACGATATCTCCTGGCAACTCATAAGTGATATCAATTTCTAATCCTGCCAAAATATCGATGGCATCATAAGCAATCCATGCCGCCTTGTTTATTTCCGGAAAGTAGGCTTGGCGATTTGGATTTTGAAGATAAGCCCTCACTTCATTTTCAAACTGGTGAGTGGTGCGGTATATTTTGGTGGGTGCAGTGCCGGTAAGAGGAGGTGTTTTTACAAATTTTCCACTCGTTCTATATTGGTCTATGTAATGATCATATTGCTTCAATGCGGAAGTCTCATCATAATGTCGCCTAATGGTAAATGGATAAATCAAGCTATGCGCATATTGCTGGGGTGAAACGGTGTCCTGGAGTAGTTGGGTGAGCCCATTTTGCAATTGATGGGCTTTTTGGAAATCAATGTTTGCCCGGAAAACCTCACTGGCCCGTAAAAAACGTCTCAAATATTGACGACTACGCCCTTGCCAACCATTAGTTTGAATGTACTCTTGGTGATTGGTACCATACTTTACATCCCATAATGCCAAACAAGCTTCTACCAGGCCAATGTGCTTATCGTTGGAATCACGGTTATTTTTCAAAAAATCTACATAGTGTTGGGCCAAACTGGGATCATCGAACAAAAACAAAGCTCCAAACCAAGCGTGGGCATAATAAAAATTTCCTTTGTTATGAATGAATCTGAGAATAGCAGGCAAAAAGTACCTTTGTTTGAGCAAACCTGCCAGCCAAGCCGCCACGGCATCAAATGCTTCAGGTACTGCGAATGCCCAATATTTTTGTGAATAGATAAATCGGGTGGCCTGAAACATAGACTCAATATGAGCATTGGTTACCTTACTGAGCAAATAATGCCCCCTGATAGTAAAGTCGGAAAAAGTTTCATTAAAGACACAATCCCTGCCTTTGGGACCAAACAAATAACGAGAAAAAAAGACTTGAACATAGGTTTCATACAAATCACTCACACGATGAGTAAGTAAAGACGGGTTGTAATTATTGTGATTCATCAAAACAAAAATCGTATTCAAAAGGTTGACCTTGTATCTATTTGCATTTAGAACATAGTTTCAAGTTCGTACTCGCCTGTTTGTTAGGTATTAACTTGAAATTCAGATAGATATAAAGAGTGCGATATGATTTGGATCGTGATAAAAGTTATCTCTGGTGGAGGTAACTTTTTCTGTTTTAAGGGTATTGGTTGATGCTTATCCAAAAGTAATAATTAAATTTGGAAACTCTTTTTGTAGTCGACGGGCATCTTCATTTTCTATATCCCAAAAATGATCCCAATAATCGGTTCCTTGATTGTCGCATAATTCTACGTGTCGTAGTTGAGGCAACTCATTGATAACCTTGGGTAAACCCTCGAAGTTGTTGTCGCTCAAGTCTAACTTTTTTAGATGGTCTAACAGCACAATGCTATCAGGGAGTGTCTTGAGTTTATTGTTGTACAAGCTCAAAGACTCCAGGCAAGGAAGTTCCATAAGTTGAGAAAACACCCGATCCAGATTTAAATGAGGATTTGAACCAAGTCCCAATGATTTTAGGTTTTTGAGTTGAAGCAAGGTAGGTGGTATCTCGCTCAAATTCCAATAAAATAAATCAATGGCTTCCAGATTAGGTATCTGCGCCAGCATTTCAAAAGTAGCCGGCTTATTAAGCTGAGGATTGCCCGAAAGACCAAGTTTTTTTAAGTTTTTGAGCCTCATCAGATTTTGAGGGAGCTGTTGCAATTTTAAATAATTAAACTCAATACGTGGTCGGGTTTCTAGCAAATCTACAAAATCATACTCGAGGCATTTCCATACCTTGTAGCGATTGTTGGTAAGTATTGGGTATAATTGGGCTGGAATTTTTCCAGCTCCTTTGACTATTTGAAAGCCCAACTCAATATTTTCGGGATTGTCGCTTGAGAGTAGTTGAGATACTTTTTTTATATAATCGGGGTTATTTTGTAAGTAATTATTCATTCATTTTGTTATTCCACTATGCTTTATGATTGTTTGACTCACTCAGGTTGTTGGCAAGTTTTACGCAGTAATTGACTCATTAGGACGTAATTAATGGTTTATTTTTTAGTATTACCTAGTTGGAGTAAAGCAATTAAGCAATAGATTAGTCAGACATTTAGATTACTATTATAAAAAATAAAATGGGTTTATGAATAACTTTAACGGATAATATGAGTAAAAGGAAGTTTTATTTTGAGCATTTTCCATTCTTGTTGAGAGAGCTTTAGCCCACTCAAGGATATCATTTCTAGTTGAGGCATTTGAACCAATACCTGGGCTACCTCATGGAGTGGATTGGTACCAATATCCAGATTTTTTAGGTTTTGCATTTTAGGAAGTGATTGAGGTAAACTACTGATTTGATTCCCTCCTAAATTGAGTGACTCCAAGTTATTGAGCTCCAGCAATGCTTCAGGAAACTCGGTCAATTGATTCCCGTAAGCATTCAGTTTTTCTAAGTTTTGTAGTTGAGCCATTTCTTCGGGAAGGCTGGTAAGGTTATTCGCCACAATCTGGAGGTCAGAAAGTTGAGATAATTGGCCAATTTCTGAAGGAAGCTGAACCAGCTGATTATTAATCAGCTCCAGAATCATAAGACGATCAAGGTGACCAATAGAGGGAGGAAGTTTTTGTAATATGGTATCGTGAATTTGTAAAATTTGCAAGTGTGTTAGAATATCAGTCAAATGATATTGCAGACATAAAATTTTACCCTGAATATCATCTGAAACCCGTTTTACCAATCCTTGCGGAATCCCGCCCCCTTGCATGAGCTGATAAGCCAATTGAATACTGGCATCGTTATGACTGTCTAGTAACTGGGTGAGTTTTTCGGCAAACTCTGGGTCATTTTTGAGGTATTCATTTTTCATTTTAATAGTAAGTTGGGTAAATATGTCATAAAAGTTAGCCAACCTTTTGGGCGAATTCAAGTCAGAACCAAGCTTGATTTTAAATTGTTTTTTTTGACAAACTTTACTCAATCAGTTTTAGGTGAGTTTTGTAGAATGTAACTAAATTTGTAAATTGAGTGACTTCAAACAACTCTATTTTCTAACCTTACATTTACTTTCAATTCATTTGTTTACACACCATAAAGTACTACTTGATAAGGTAAGTTTCTTGTTTTTAACTGGCTAATTAGTATCTGGAGAAAAGAAGGGTTACAATTGATGATTTGTCTGCGTACATGAAAAGTATTACCAACGAAAAAGAAATTTTAGAAACGCTTGAGCTTCAGGCTTATCTGATTGAAAAAAGGATAGGGAATGACGTCTCGTCCATTAAGATTTTGAGTAAAGAATTGTCTCAAGATGATCGTTCGGTAATTGGTCTTAGTAACTCACAGCAATTTACTCCAGTTTTTTTGAGTGAGTCAATTTTTCGTATGATTGATGTAATTCCCGAAGATTATTTCAAAGACCCTCATTATTATATCAGTCAGTATTTGTTTCCAGGTGATTTTGAGAAAGCAGCCAACATGGTACGAAATCGCTTGGAAAGACCAACTTCTGATTTGCCAGTTAGTTTCATTCAACGTATGAAGGTTTTTAACCAACAAGACCACGAAGGAATATATACCATTACGAAGAAACTTACTCAAAGTAATCGTTTGCTCAATATTGGCATTCGAATCAATAGCATTACCCAAGTCACCATGAAAATGATGCGTGCGATAGAGCAAGCTGATTACATGAAACAGAATTATCAACGATTTGCCCAACTCACCGCACGTGAACGCGAAATTATTACATTGCTTGCCCTGGGCTACCAAAACAATGAGATTGGCGAACAGTTGTTTATATCCAAAGCCACGGTGGAGCAACATCGTAAGAACTTAAAACGTAAGTTAGAGATCAAGCGATTTGTAGATTTGATTCGTTTTGCGCAGGCATTTGACTTGATATAACCAGGCGCAAATACACTATTTAATATATGAAGCTTTACGGTAAACCTACTTATGCTGGTGCAGATACTCAATCTGGATGCCCCTGATTTAATTTATTAGAAAAGCATGTACAAGTATACCAACGAAAAAGAAATATTGGAAGCCCTTGAGCGCCAGGCATTGGTAATCGAGCAAAAAATGAACGAAGGAATCATTAAGCTTGAGGACTTAAATGCGGAGCTATATGGAAAGGTGCCCATTGCTACCCATGATCTAAGCGATATTACCCCCACATATCTAAACAATAGAGCATTGGATATCGTGGATATGCCCTATGATGAGTATTTAAAAAATATAAACCAATTTTTAAAGATCAAGCATTTTCCAGGCACTTATGAACGTAATCTACATTTGGTAAAACAGCACTTAGCAAGCGAAAGGTCGGAGCAATCGGTGAGTTTTATACAACGCATGAAATTGTATAATCGCTCTGAATTTGAAGGGTTATATACTTTGACCAAGAAAAATCCAAGAACCCAAGAGTTATTCAACATCTATATCCCAGTAAATATTATTGCAAATACTACAAATAAAATACTACGGGTGTTGGAAGAAGAAATATACATCAGGAATTATTATAAGAAGTTTACCAGTCTCACTGCCCGAGAAAAAGAAATCGTTACATTATTGGCTCTGGGTTTTCAAAACAATGAAATCGCTGAGCAATTATTTATATCTAAAGCTACGGTGGAACAGCATCGCAAAAACCTTAAGCGTAAATTAGAAATCAAACGGTTTGTAGACCTCATTCGCTTTGCGCAGGCTTTCGATTTGATCTAGTTTATGCTTCATTCCGCAATACTTCTAATGGAGGTTTGTTGAGCACCCCTCTACTATTGAGCATTCCTATCAAAACAGTCAATCCAGTAATGACCAAATAAATGGCTACCATGGCCAACACATCTACCGCAAAAGGAATTTTGAAAGCGTACTTGGCTAAAGCATAGGTGCTGGTAAGGGCCAAGAAAATACCCGACAATGAGGCCAAGCTTCCTAAAAAAAAGTATTCCAAAGCATTGATCCACAATACCTGACGTCGGTTGGCACCTAAAGTTCTCAAGAGTACACTTTCTTGAATACGTTGAAAACGACTGATAATGACCGAACCAGTTAGCACGATCAATCCGGTAAGAATACTGAACAAGGCCATAAACTGGATTACAAAAGATATTTGACCCAGTACCCGGTCTATAGTTTTGATAAATAGGCCCAAATCTATGACCGATATACCAGCATACTTTTGTACCAATTCTTGCTGAAAAAGGCCCGAACTTTTGCTATCAGGTACGCGCAGCATCATGACATGAAATTGGGGCGCTTCTTCTAAGACACCTTTGGGAAAAAGCACCAAAAAATTAGCAGTCATGCGATCCCACTGAACCTGCCTAAAGCTACCAATGATGGTTGGTAAATTGACCCCCTGTACATTGAACGTAATCGTATCGCCAATTTGCAGCCCCATTCGTTTCCCGTGCCGTTCGTCCATAGAAATGTATACAGGCTCGTTAGGGTTGTTTACTTTGCCTTTCCAAGTACCTTGAGTAATGGTTTCGGTTTCTGAATTTAAAGTATCACGATAGGTCACCCGATATTCTCGATTGAGGGTCCAACGAGGCATACTGCGATTGGGATCATCTACCAGTGCTTTGCGTCGTTTGCCATTGATTTGGGCAATGCGCATTGTCACTACAGGCATTTGTTGCTGTAAATGGAGTTGGTGTTTTTTGACGACTTCAATCACGCCTTCTTTGTCTTTGTTTTGTATATCGAATAGCAACATATTTGGTTGACCTTCTAATCCGGCAACCGAGACCCGATTGAGTAACAAATTCTGGGTGAAGTACAAGGTAGCAATGAGCGTTGTACCCAGTCCAATAGAAATCAGTAAGATGAGGGTTTGATTGTTGGGGCGGTATAAATTGGCCACACTCTGTCGCCATAGATAGCTCCAAGAAACTGGGAAGTAGCGTCGGGTAAACCACATCATAGTTTTACCCAAACCACTGAGCATCAGGTACACCAATAGGATAGCTACCGTGAAAACTCCGGCTTGCACTAGGCTACCCAACTGGAAATTGACAAAAGCAAAGATGAACAATACAATGAGTAAGGTGACCAACCACCGGAGCGGATCTATGCCCGTCTGTTTCTCTTCTACCGAGGTGCGTAGCGTACGCAAAGGAGAGGTTTTGCGGATGGTGAGCAGAGGCAACAAACCAAATAAAAATGCTACCGTGATCCCCGCGAGTAACCCTTGAATAATGGCTGGCCAAGAAATGCCAAAGGCAATGTCTACAACCAAAAAGTTACTGAAAATTTGGGGGAGTAGTAATTGCAAAAGCACCCCCAGCGAAGTTCCCAGGATGGTACCCACCAGCCCCATCATTAGGATCTGTAACAAGAAAATGGTGAAAGCTTGACGGCCACTGAGCCCTAGGCAACGCAATACTGCAATGGTTGTGAGCTTATCTTTGATGTACACGTGTACCGAACTGGCTACCCCTACACAGCCTAGTAACAAAGCCACAAAGGCAACCAGATTGAAAAACTCAGCCATATTTTCAAATATTCGACCTACTCGTTCTTTGCGATCCGCCACTGTTTCGTAGCGTAGCCCTTCTTGTTGTAGCCTTGGTCGAATGCGTTGTTTTAACTGATCGATGTCTACCGAATTGGGCAATTTGAAATAAAAACGATGGTTGATTCGACTCCCCTTTTTGATAAGATCGGTTTGGGGTAAATATTTGAGAGGAAAATAAACAATAGGTGCCGCAGTCGTACTAAACCAAGTTTGCCCCGGAATTTGAATAATGCTACCCGCAATGGTAAAATCAACTTGGCCAATTCGGAGTTTGTCACCTGGTTTGGCTTTAAACTGGGTCATGACAGTATTATCTACGATGACTTTTTGTTGTTTAAGAAAAGCCTTGTGAGCAGCTTGAGGTTGGGTTTGTATGGTGCCATAGTAAGGATAGTTGCCCTTTAGCGCCCTTACTCTTACCTCGACTTTGGCCTTATGTAGCATATGTTAAAATATGCTGCATATGCTCA
>CALDJV010001182.1 GCA_937899305.1 uncultured Cytophagaceae bacterium | reverse complement strand
GGCTAGAGATCAGCTAAATGGATTAAGTTATTTGTGTAGTTTTACTTAGAGCAAATACAAACTGAACCTTATCTAAAGGCATCAGTTCGGAAACTGATGCCAGGTTTAGAACAACTGCGTAACTTCTATTTGATAATTGACTAAGAGTTTACTGCGGCCCTTCTTGCCTCTACTTCCGCAATATGACTTCTGCGCCATTCTACCAATCTGCGCATGCCTTCTTCCAAATCAATGGTCCATTTGTAGCCCAAATCTTTTTCGGCTTTTTCGGTACTTCCTATTCTATTGGTTACAAAGGTAAGCCCAGCTGGTTCGTATTGAATTTCGCTGTCTACCCCCGAAAGTCTAATCAAAAGCTCGGTCAATTCTTTGATTGAGGTTCCAATACCTCGCCCTACATTATAGCATTCGCCGGTAGCATCCGATTTCATTGCACAAATGTTAGAAAGTGCCACGTCTTCTACTGCCACAAAATCATATTGTTGAGAACCATCACCAAATACCAAGGGCTTTTGACCGTTTTCCAGACGATCCAGAATTTTATGCATCACGGCAATGTAAGCACCTTTGTAATCTTGACGAGGCCCATACACATTCATGTATCTTAAGCCCACCCAAGGCAGTTTGTAACGAACTCCTAAAGATTTGAACATGTGTTCGCCCGCAATTTTGGTGGCTCCATAGAAGGTATCATTGTTATAAATATGGTCTTCGGTCATGGGAAGTTCCACTGCATTGCCGTATACTGAGGCACTGGAAGAATACACTACCCGTTTTACATTATTAGCAACGGCGGCTTCAATGACATTGAACGTACCTCGAATGTTGACATCAAATGCAGTGCGAGGAAAATCGTAACAATGCAACAACCACATGGCCGCTAGGTGAAATACACCATCCACTCCTTCCATGGCCTTGCTCAAGACATCGGTTTGCAAGATATCCCCTCCTATGTCAAATACTTTGCAACGAGGATCTTTTAGTGCCTCCCTCACGTTATCTTCTCTTCCGCGAAAGAAATTGTCATAGATAATCACTTCTTTGACATCCTCTTTGAGCAATTGGTCTACTACGTGAGAGCCGATGAAGCCAGCTCCTCCAATGACTAGGAATTTTTTATTTGCAAGTTCCATAATTAACTTTTTTTCTCTATTTGTATATTTGATGAGACATTGTTAAAACCAAGATTGTTGCCCCAGGGGTAAAAAGCCTTATCATCACCAAACTTTTCTATGATGAGGTTTCCAAAACTCTGGATAAAATCATAAGAGTAGCCGTCTTTTTTGAGTACCCCAATGTAAAGACTATAGCTTCCTGGTAATAGCTTTTGCTCGATAGTACAAGTAATCGTATACTGACCAGGGCTGAGGTCTATGAACTCCTCCGATGCATTATCATCGTTGGAACCCGAATAAGTGTACATATCTCCCGAATGACTCCCAAACGAAAAGATAAAAACCCCTTCTTTCAGTGCATCAGTTACTTCTAATTCGCATATTACCTGAATGGGTTCACGATAGTTGAACACATCCGACTGTTTGTTAAACCTATTATGTAAAACAATTTTATTAAATTTAGCCACTCCATCGTAGTAACGATTACGAGGCAAATCGTCGGGTACGACTCCAAAGTCACTCTGTACTCCTACGTTTAGGTAGGTAGCAATGACCTCATCGGTATTACCACTCATGCTTACCCTGCCTTTTTCTAATAAAATGGCTCGGGTACAAAGCGATTTGACGCTTTTCATGTTGTGACTCACAAACAACACGGTACGCCCTTCTCCCTGGCTCACATCTTGCATTTTGCCAATGGCTTTTTTCTGAAACTCGATGTCTCCTACTGCCAATACTTCGTCTACAATGAGTATTTCAGGATCTAAATGAGCCGCCACGGCAAACGCCAACCGAACGTACATTCCCGATGAGTAACGTTTCACGGGAGTGTCTACATACTTGGCCACTCCAGCAAAATCTATAATTTCGTCTAATTTGCCCCGTATTTCGCGCTTATTCATTCCTAGAATGGCACCATTCAGAAAGATATTTTCCCGTCCGGTAAGTTCAGGATGAAATCCAGTACCTACTTCCAACAAGGAGGCTACCCGTCCTTTTACTTTGATGTTTCCATTGGTAGGGCCCGTTACTTTAGACAATATCTTAAGCAAAGTAGATTTTCCAGCTCCATTTTTACCAATAATACCCAGCACTTCTCCTCGTTTTACCTCAAAATTGAGGTCTCGAAGCGCCCAAACGTACTCTCCATCTATCGTATCTAATTGATTACTTTCTCCGATTTTTAGCAATGGATCTTCTTTACCCCGAAACTTGGCCCACCAGCGGGTCAGGTCATCTTTGAGGGTACCTGAGCTTACCAGCCCTAGTCGATACTGCTTAGATAGATTTTCTACTTTTAGTACGATGTCCGACATTTTCTGATGTTTATACTGTATCCATGAATGTTTTTTCTACCCGATGAAAAAGGGCAATTCCAAGGGTAAAAATGATGATGGCCACCAAAAAGCTGTAACCAATTGCGGTATAACTTACGACTCCTTTGCCAAAGAATGCATACTTGAAGCCTTCTAAAATAGGAGCCACTGGATTGAACTGCATATAAAACTGAAACTTAGGGCTCAGGGAAGATATCGGATAAATGACTGGGCTGGCATACATAAATAGTTGTACTCCAAATCCTACCAGCATGGTGAGGTCTCGGTATTTGGTGGTAAGCGAAGAGATAATGATCCCCAGGCCAAGGCTTAGCACGGCCATAATGAGGATAAATACTGGAATTCCCAGCAACCATAGATTGGGCTGAAGTGTTGCCCCTCTTAAATAGTAAAACAAATAAATGAGTAGGAATAACAAGAATTGGATCAAGAACGAGAAAAGCCCACTAATTACACTAGATACGGGAACTGTTAAACGAGGAAAGTACACCTTCCCAAAAACACTTTGATTGGCCACAAAGGTATTGGAGGTTCGGTTGAGGTTACCTGCAAAGTAGTTCCAGATGGTGACTCCACACATGTAAAATAAAAAAGCGGGTTGCCCATCGGTAGAAAGGCCCGCAATTCGGCCAAAAACTACTACAAAAACCAAGGTGGTAAACAATGGTTGGATAATATGCCATAATGGCCCCAGAATGGTTTGTTTGTAAACAGCTACAAAATCGCGACGAACAAATAAGATAATCAAATCACGATAACGCCATAATTCCCCTAATCTTAAATCGAACCAAGATTTTTTAGGAGTAATTATTTCTGACCACTGTTCCGGAGAGGAGTTTTGGGACATAAATGGGATCGTTCGTTTAAAATACAAATTTTTGAAGCCACAAATAACATAAAATTATTTACCTGAAACAAGTGTTGAGTCTATGTTTCAGTTCAGGCTCAAAAGAGACAGCTCTAAAACATGTGAGCACTGTATTAGAGCTGTTCCAAGAAGCATATTTATTGAGGTAAGCTATTTTTAAAAGCTTGGTATTCAGTTACGTTGGTATTTACCACGGTACTACACCCCAACTCAGCTGCCTTGCCATTGATTGCACCCACTCGATTTTCAGGATCAGGGTGAGTACTCAACCACACTGGCTGGTCATTGCCACCTTGTGATTCAATTTTTTCAAAAAAACCGGCGGCTCCACTACACTGGTAGCTTGTTTTAGAAAGATAAATTACCGAAAACTCATCGGCTTCACTTTCGGTAGCCCGGCTAAAACTCAACGCACTGAGACCACCTGCAATGTCCTTGGTAATACTGCTGAGGCCAGATGAGTTTTGGCCAAATATAACATCTAGTAGCAGGCTCACTCCGTATTGTTTGGTAAGATTCGTGGTAGAATGTCTTTTATCGGCATGGGCAATTTCGTGTCCCATTACTCCGGCCAATTGGTCTTCGTTATCCAAAAACTTGATCAGTCCCGTGTATACATAAATATATCCACCTGGGGTAACAAAGGCATTCAAAGTACTGTCGTCACGCACAATAAAAACTTGCCATTCAAAGCGGTCTTTATTGTCTACCTCACCACTGTTTAAGATTTTATCTCTCATTTGCTCTAAAAACGCATAAGAAGACGCATATTGGGTTTTATCTAAAATAGGGTACTGCGTAGGGTTGGCGGCAATTTCGTCTCTTACTTGTCGCCCCAGTTTGATGTCATCGTCTAGACTAAAGATGTTTACCTTGCCATCTTTTGTACAAGTCGTAAGGGTCAAGGGAAACAACATTAGAATCAATATTCGTAGTAGATATTTTGTTGCCATGAATTGTAATTTATATTTTGTTTTTTTGATCAAACGATTTCACTGTAATGATGTTTTATATCTTAAATAAAAAAGCTGCAAATGAGCAGTTGAAACAACGCAATTGCAGCTTATTTATTATAAAAAGTTGAGACAGGAGTACTTAAGGACGAACCAAAAATAACTTTTCGATTTGGAGATGATCTCTTGACTTGAAACTTCGTTATTTTTATTGCCCGTAGCCGTGCTACGAACGCAAAAAATGCCTTGTCTCCAGTCAATATCTCTATCTCGAAATACGTAATTTATTTTTTTATCATCCTTTAGACCGCCATCTCAGGTACACTTTCTTCGGCAATTAACTTACCCGCTGTCGCATTTTTGATTTCTTCCAGTGTGACCCCAGGAGCCCGCTCCAATACTTTGAAACCACCCTCAGGCATGACCTCAAACACGCCCAATTCGGTTACAATTTTCTTGACACATTGTACTCCGGTAAGCGGAAGCGTACACTCTGGTAAAAGCTTGGACTTGCCATATTTGTCTACATGGCGCATGGCTACAATGATGTTTTGGGCGGATGCCACCAAATCCATTGCTCCTCCCATGCCTTTGACCATTTTGCCTGGAATTTTCCAGTTGGCAATGTCTCCATTTTCTGACACTTCCATGGCTCCCAAAATTGTGAGGTCTACGTGGCCACCACGAATCATTTCAAAACTTTCGGCCGAGCTAAATAACACCGAGCCATCTACCATAGAAATGGTTTGCTTACCCGCATTGATCAGGTCGGCATCTACATCTTCTTCTTTGGGAAAGGGCCCGATGCCCAATAGCCCGTTTTCTGACTGTAGTACGACATTCATTCCCTCCGGGATATAATTGGCTACCAGGGTAGGAATTCCAATCCCCAAGTTTACATAGTAGCCGTCTTTGAGTTCTTTGGCAATGCGTTGCGCAATCCCGTTTTTATCTAAAGCCATAATTAATTTCCTTTACAAATTTCTAATAATCTACCGTCAATAATGAATCATTATTGAGAAACCGTTCTTTGCTCAATGCGCTTTTCATAGCCCACTCCTTGGAAAATACGTTGTATGTATATTCCAGGAGTATGAATTGCATTGGGGTCTAGTTCACCGGCAGGTACCAACTCCTCTACTTCGGCAATGGTGATTTTACCAGCGGCGGCCATCATAGGATTAAAATTACGCGCAGTTCCCTTGAAAATAAGGTTTCCGGAGGTATCTCCTTTCCAGGCTTTCACCAAAGCAAAATCGGCCTTTAGCCAACTCTCCATCAAATACATTTTCCCATCAAACTCACGCGCTTCTTTGCCTTCGGCGATTTCGGTACCATAACCTGCTGGAGTAAAGAAAGCGGGAATACCTGCTCCACCCGCACGAATACGCTCTGCCAAGGTACCTTGAGGAGTAAGCTCCACTTCAAGTTCACCTGAAAGTAGTTGCCTTTCAAATTCTTTATTTTCTCCTACATAAGAAGAAATCATTTTTCTTACCTGACGTTGCTGCAGCATCAGACCAATACCAAAGTCATCTACCCCGGCATTATTGGAAATACAGGTCAAGCCAGTAATTTTTTTAGTCACCAAGGCACTGATGCAGTTTTCGGGAATACCACACAGACCAAAACCCCCTAACATCAATACGGCATCGTTAGGAATGTCGGCTACCGCCTCCTCAGCGTTAGCTACTACTTTGTTTATCATTTTGTAAAAGTTTGGTTGGTTTTTTCGAAATGTCAGTTTGGAAAGGCCAGACACTTATGATTGAAATTAAAAGTATCTGGATTAATATTTTGCGAAGTCAGCGCTTACCCCAAACGACCATCAAAATTAGAATAATCACCTGAAAAACAAAATGATTCATGAGCCAATCAGACCAAAGGATAAGAATAACTTAGTAAAAGGAGATTTTTTTTAGGTAAGTAAAACGAAAAAAATAAAGTAATTCAAATTTGGTGTAATATCTGGTTGCTAGACGATGAAAAAAATCTTTGCGTAGCCAAAAGCTCCTGAAGTTCCTTACAGGACAAGTTTTTGAAGAAGTATAGTGACAAGAGATAAGCCAAATGTTGAAAATCCTGACCTTGTGGAAGGAGCTAGGTTATTTATGTAGTTTTACTAAGGTTTTTCCTGATGAGTTTTCATCTGTATGTCATCCCTCAGGCTTAATTATTAACTGACCTTTCTCTGGTCAAAAATTTGTTTATTTCTAATAAATACCAGTTCCGAAGTTCAAGTTAAAATCTCAACAACTGGGTTTCATTAAGCCTTTCATTTTTTTCTACAGCAAAAAAAACGAAACAAAAAATGCCGCGGCTCTAGTCTGTCTAGCTGACGCATTCATCACTGTATTTCTTGTGAAATTTCCAAAGAAAATCACTGCGAAAGGTCAGTTATTAAATTACCTTATCTTTTGCCTTTAGGTAGCATCATGAAGTAAGAAGCCAACCCATTGCTACAAAGAAAAACCAATAAAGTGAGGATATTGATTAGGGTTAGCCCCACAAATGATGTCTACTAAGTAATGATCCAAAGCATTGCTTCACGCAATCCGAAATCCTGAGTGGAGCCGAAGAAACTAACCATTGAACAATGAGCGCAGCGGAGCAATAAAACAATAATAATCTGCAGGCAAAAACTTTGAGCTTAATACATTCAAAAATCATAACCAACAAATTTCATGAAAATCAAATCCCTACTCCTATTCGGTTTATTTTTAGTAGGCCTGGCAAATCATCCGACAGTCAGGGCTGAAGTGGCACCCCATGATCAAACCAAGCTCCGAAGTAACGCAAAACAACAAAGATGGCAAAAACGACAAATGCGAAGGCAAAAAAGGGCCCTCAGAAAAGTCAAACGATTGCAACGGTTCTTGAACTCTCGTTTGGGAAAATGGATGATGAAACGGGCCATTCGTAAGGCGCAACGAAGACACTCTAGAAAATCTCTTAAAAAAGGAGCAAAAAAGGGACAAAAGCCCTACCGAATCGACGATGGCAACAATGGTTGGATTATTGGAACTTTGGTATTTTTTGGAGCAGGCTTGCTCATGGCCATCTTGTTGGCCACCTTGTCGATTACCAATCTATGGATTGCAATCCCGACTACCCTGGTAGCGGCTTTTTTGGCCTTGTATTTTGTAGTACTTAAACCTAAAGCACGAGCAAAACGCAAAAAAATCACTCGATAGCAGATAAAAAACAAGGGTAATGGGGGTAATTCGTGAAAGGTAAATCACTTTACAATTACGGCACAATGTTACCCCCAACTTAGTCTTGGCTGAGTACCAGTTTCTTCCCTACTTGTTTCTGTAATAACTCAACGAACTGTTGGTGTTTTTTGCGTCTAAAATTAATTGGGTATTGAAAAACCCGATGATCGTGGGTGTGTATTTTCATTTTTGATAGACGGGTGTTCATCAATTGAATGTTTTGGATCTCATCCCAACGTATCAATTTAGTATTGAAGCACAACCCTTGTTTTTCTACTTTGACCACGCTTCGAACCCATTCTACGGTAAGTCCAATAAGCGTGATCAACACCATTGCCCCCAAAATAACCGCGAATACCAAGATAAACATAGGAAACAATAACTGCCACATTTGCACCACATCTTCGCCAAACGTGTACATAATAATGGAGATGGCCAAAAACACCAGCACAAAGAACCGGGCCAACAGCAAAAACAAGGATACTAACTCTTTGAAACATTGAAACTTATTCCGAAACGTTGCGGCAAATTGTTGTAAACCTTTACTTATCAAGGCTTTGTCAGAAGATAGGTCAATGCGGTGATTTTGCGAGAAATCAATCAAGCCAGTATAATTTGGCCAAAAATTCCCGTCTGATTTGCTGGGTTGGTCGTTCGAAAAATCGGCTACTTGCAGGTATTCATTCCAAAGGTGGGCGGCCTGACCTTCAATACTTATCATTTCTTGGGTCGTCATATTCATCAGTTGATCATTTATTTGATAGATAAAAGCGATGACATTCAAGTCAACATCACTACATACTATATATCACGTAAAAAGGGCGAGGAAGTTACGGGTAAATGGGGGAATATGGGGTGGGATGTTGCCTCTCAATAAAGGTCTTAAAAATAAAAAAGTACCTTCTTTTCAAAAAGCACTTTTTTATCAATATGATCCTGTTTGTTAAGTCAACCAAAATCAATCACTACCTCTTTTACCTTAGGTTCGTCGTCTTTGGTTGGGGCTTGGGTCTCAGGTGCGGCATCAGTCTCAAAAACCTGGTCCTCGTCTTGGCCTTCAAAAGCTTGGCGCGTTTCAGCACTCACTTCTATTTTTACGATACACATAATGTCAATTTTTTGTATTGTGTTGGTTGGAGCTTCTGGAAGGCCCCGACTATAACAATGGGTTTATAAAAAAATCTTTATATAGTACAATATAACAACGCTTTTGGGTTGGTCAAAGTTCGGTTGGTCAAATTTCGTCTTCCTCAGGAACGTTTTTTACGGGTAGTCGTTTTTTTCTTGGCAGTAGACTTTTTACGATTGGTTGTTTTCTTGCGTTTGGGTCTTCGCCATCCTCCTAAACGGCTGGCAATCAAGAACAACAGCGGAATGACCAAAGACCCCATGATCCATTCTTTGTTGTTGTTAAAAAACGACACCCATTTTTTAGTTTCCGAAGTCACCACCTGAACCGTTTTGTCAAATACCGGTAGATCTTTGTTGTAGTCTCCTTTGCGCACAATCACTTTGAGGTATAAATCGTGGCGCCCATCTTTTAGTGGGGTCACATCCCATTCCCAGAGCGTATAGTCGCGTCGACCTACTGCCTGAATTTCGGAACTATGGGCTAAGATCTCAAACTTTTGGGGGCTACCCATCAACTTTACTCCCATTGCTTTGCCCACTTTGATCTCAGAAATCTTTACTTTTTGCGAACCACGCACATTTTGTACAATAGAAATGCGATCTCGACTACGAATCAAGCGTACTTCAATGCGCTGTTTTTTGTTCACTCGCATTGTATCCGGAATGTTATGCAAAATAGTACCTTGAGTGAGTCCATCGGGCTTGGGGGGAGCGGCCGTTGGTGCAGGAGCGCCATCGCCTTTGCTTTTGCTGTCTTGGTCAGGGCCACCACAAGCTCCTAATAAAATGATGAAAGCAAATAAAATGAAAGTAAAAGAATGTCTTAAGTAATGTGTCATTGTTGTTGGTAGTTTTATTTTTGAGTCTATAGTTTCTTTAGTTAGGAGTTCGTAGTCAGTAGTTCGTAGTTTTTTTTAGTCGATGGTCCATAATCCACAGTCGACGGTCCGTAGTTTTACGCCGCTTTGCGCAACCATTTAACAATAAGCGAAGCGTAGCAATAGAACAATGTAACCATTTAACAATAAATCAAATTAGGGCAAATTTAAACCGTAATTCCAAAAATGTAAACAATTTTACCTATCAATGCCATTTTATCTTAGCAAAAAGTTTTTGAGACATCATTTAGGATATTTTAATTTTTATATTTATAATTACGTAATCAGTTACATAAATGATTATATAAACACTTTTACAAGCAATCGACGTGAGAGAAAATATATTCAACGACACCCGCGGATTGTCATTAGGCAGTAGATTTCGCAAAGTAGGAGACGCACTGTACCAAGAAGCGGTCAACATTTTTGCTGAGGTAGAGGTAGATTTCAAGCCCAAATGGTTCTCGGTTTTTTATTCCATTTTACTCAAACAACAGGCCTCAGTTACTGAACTTTCCCAATACATTGGGATCAGCCACCCCGCAGTAAGCCAAATCATCAAAGAACTCAAAAAAGCGGGGTTGGTCACCAGCATTACCGACAAAAAGGACGAGCGACGCAAAGCCATTGCCCTGTCTGAACAAGGTGAAACTATCGCCGCCAAACTTCGCCCGGTTTGGGAGGCGGTAGAGAAAATTACCAATGAAATGATCGTTGCCACTGGCTACGACATGATCGCGGTAATGGATAAGTTTGAAGAACAATTAGACCAAAAGAGTTTGCACGAAAGGGTAATGGAATATCGCAAAAAACAATGGTTAGACGAAGTAAAAATCATAGATTTTCGCCCGGACTTACAGCCCTATTTTGCCCAACTCAACTATGAATGGATTAGCCAGTATTTTAAGGTAGAAGCTCACGATCAGGAACTACTCGACGATCCTCAACGTGAGATCATCGACAAGGGTGGATACGTTTGTTTTGCTGAGGTAAACGGAGAAATTGTGGGGACTTGTGGATTGTACAAAATGCGGGATGGAGTATATGAACTCATCAAAATGGCAGTGGACGACAAAGCCAAGGGCAGGCAAGTAGGTAAAAAAATGGGCTTGCATGTATTAGAGGTAGCCAAACAAATGGGAGCGCATCGGGTAGAATTGCAGTCTAATACCAAGCTCAAGCCGGCCATCAATTTATACCGCAAATTGGGTTTTACTGAAGCCAAAATGGACGAGAATAGCAAAGACTACGCTCGAGCCAATATTTTAATGATCATTAATTTGTAAGTTTAAATATTCAATCTTTGATTCCCCGTGGGCTTTGCAAACGGGGAATTTTTTAACAATATCCCAATATAGAAGGTTGGTAATGAATCCATCTATTTTACTTAGGTCCGGGAAGCTTTAAGGATACTATCAAGGTGGCATGTTAGAAAGAAATATCAACACTTCTCAAATAATTGAAAATCAATATGTTTTCTAATTCCCTTCATTTCTCCTAATTTTGTGATTTAGTACTCTGAAACAAAACCAATCCTGACAGGTTTTGAAAACCTGTCAAGATTAAAATCATCGATTGTAGAAATGGTTTATTTCAAATAAACCTACTATTGAAAACTAAAATTTACTTTTGTTACATAGAGCATTTTGTAACAAAAGCTTTTCACTGTTTTGATTCGGGTCCTGGTCAGGTTGTGAAGACACAACCTAAGGCGATGAAGTCGTCGTTTGTGTCCAACTCAAGTAACAGTAAGCATGCTCAATTACTTTTGTTATAGCGTACTCAGACAAATTAAATCTCGCTCACAAGAGAAAGTAGATAGATGAATATAAGTCCTGAAACAATTGCTGCCTTTAATCAAACATTGTTGCCCAATCATCAACGGCAATTCGAGTTTTTAGTAACGCAATTGGATTACCAGGGAATCGATGCAGAGGCCATTGTAAAGCAATTGAGTCAATTTCAGGTGACCATACCAAGCTGGGCACTGGGGACCGGAGGCACTCGATTTGGTCGATTTGTCACTGGTGGAGAACCTCGGAGCCTGGAAGAAAAAATAATGGATGTGGGTATACTACATCAACTCAGTGGTAACAATGGAGCCATTTCTTTGCATATCCCCTGGGACCAGACCAAAGACTATGAGGCAGCTCAACAGTTGGCCTCACAATACCACATTCGTTTTGATGCCATCAATTCCAATACTTTTCAAGACCAGCCCAATCAATCGTACTCCTACAAATTTGGTTCTTTGAGCCATACCCAAGCCGAGGTACGAAAACAAGCCATTGAACATCATATAGAAGTAATTGAGATTGGTAAAAAAATAGGCAGTAAAGCCCTTTCCCTTTGGTTAGGGGACGGTTCTGATTTTCCGGGCCAAATCAATTTTCAGAAAGCATTGGTCCATACCCAAGCCAGTATGCAAGAAATTTACCGTCAATTGCCTTCTGATTGGCAACTTTTGATCGAGTATAAACCTTTTGAACCCAACTTTTATTCTATGGTCATTCCTGACTGGGGCACGGCCTGGATGATTTGCCAGTCTTTGGGTGATCGTGCCCAGGTTTTGGTAGATTTGGGCCACCACTTACCCAATGCCAATATTGAACAAATCGTGTCTCGCTTGTTGGGTGTCAACCGTTTGGGAGGTTTTCATTTCAATGATTCTCATTATGCCGATGATGATCTCACAACTGGGGCAATCAAACCTTACCGCCTGTTTCTTATTTTTTGTGAATTAATCAATGGGGTCAATCAAGCTGATGACTTCATCAATGGTAGTTTGACCTGGATGATTGATGCCAGCCACAATACAAAGGATCCTCTGGAGGATTTGCTGCAGGCCACCGAGGGTATTTTGATAGCTTATGCCCAGGCATTGTTGGTAGACCAACCAGCCTTGGCAATGGCCCAAGAAAACAATGAAGTTGCCCTGGCTCAGGAAATCTTGCAAACGGCTTTTCGAACCGACGTACGTCCTTTAGTAGCTGAGGCACGTTACCGTAATCAATCCAGTCTCAACCCATTGCGCTTGTTTCAGAAGTTAGGGGTTCGCCAAAATTTAACAAAAATACGAGGGAGGGCTTCCCGAGCTACTGGACTATAAGTAATGCGTTCGCAATAACTGTCTGTTTTTCTCTACTACCTGAACTGCTGGGCTTCGTTATTTTTATTACCCGTAGCCCTGCTATGGGCGCAAAAAATGCCTCGCCCAACAATTCATGCATATGACCAAATCGGACACTTATTTTGAAAGCATTACTAAGCTTTTGAATTAGATTGAACTTTAGAAATCACGCTTCGTTTAGTAAATAGCATTCGTTTTTCCAACTGAATCAAGTAAGACTATGAAATTGACTCTATTCTTGACTTTGTCCATTGCCTTGTGCTCCTTCGCCCCCACTGCTTCTTTTGCCCAAGACACGGATAACAGTACTGAAGAAAAATATTTTTTACTCTCGCTAGACAGCAAAACCAGTAAAAAAGAGGCCCGCCTTTACAAATACCAAAATCGTGATGTACTGCATTTCAAGGATGTATTGTTGGCCATGCGCCGAGGGGTGATGCGTCCTGATAGTTCGCCTGAATGGGGTGGCACTCGGTTACCTGGGCAGAAATATCGTAATGGTATCAACCTTATCCGACCTCATGCCGCCAAATCGGGTGAGATATATTGTTTGGCGGTTGAAACCGCCCCCCTCAAATCTATTTTTTTAAATGGTTTCATTACCCCTCAGACCCCTAACTTTCGCGCCAAAGATCTTAAGCGGGAGTATATTGTTTTTACTTTACCCAGTAAAATTGATCGTACTTTTTTTAATGATAGTGGCATTGCAACTATTCAAGTATATGGTTACCGGAAACTCAAAAAGAAAATCTATGGCACACTCATCATTAGTAAAGTAGGCAAGACCAGATACAATCAATTTGCTCGATACGCCAAAAACAAAGCGAAGAAAAAAGGCAAGAAATAAGCAATTGCCATGACTTCCTCTCATTTGGTCTTACTGATAAGGAGACCAAATGAAACGAATCCCATCCTGGCACAAGCATCCGCTTGTGATCAAGTACAAGCGGACGCTTTCACTATCAAGGCTTTTGCCCTTTGGTCCCTAAAAATCAAGCACTTCGAACTCTACCCGACGGTTCGCTTTGCGACCAGCCTCGGTGTCGTTGGAAGCAATGGGTTCGCGGGGTCCAAACCCCTTTACCTTGATTCGATTGCGAGCAATCCCTTGCCCAGCCAGGTAATTGCGTACACTACGGGCCCTGTGTTCCGACAGAATGGCGTTCCGGGCTGCACTTCCCTGACCATCGGTATGTCCATTGAGTTGGATGACCATTTTGGGATACTCTTTCATAGTTTGCACCAAACGCTCTATTTCGTCGTGAGAGGTGGTTCTTAATTTAGAGCTTGCTACTGTGAAAAATAAGTTATTTAACCGAATTTTCACTCCTTTTTGAATCGGAGTTATCAAGAGGTCTACTTTCATCTCTCGATAACTTTTTAGGCGAGTCAAGTCTATATTTTCACCAATCGGATAATAGCCCTTTTTCTTGGCAAAATAACCATAGTTGTACCCTGCTGGTAAGGTGACTTCGTAGGAACCATCTTTGGGATTCGAAGCGGATACGCCTACTTCTTTGTTGGTTACCAAATTATCGTAAGAAATATCGGCCCCCAGGGGCTTTTTGGTCTTGGCATCCAGTACCCTACCAGTGATCAATACTACCGGGATAGGTCTTAGTTTTTCGGGCAATTTTACTCGATAGATTTCCCGTTTTTGTCGGCGACTATTGCGGTGAAAATAGGCTTCAGTGCCTGATGCTGGCAAATAAAATCCACTTTCATCTTTATCGGTATTGATGGCAGGCCCCAGATTGACTGGTTCTGACCATTTCTCCCAGCTGTCGTCCAAACGGCGACTGATGTACAAATCGCTTTCGCCAAAACCTGGGTGCCCATCCGAAGTAAAATACAAGGTACGGTTGTCGGGGGCCAAACAAGCAGCTATTTCGGTAAATTCGGTATTGATGGTTCTCCCCAAGTTTTTGGGCTCCGACCAGGTGCCATCGGGTTGTTTGAAGCTGACGAAAATATCACGTTTTTGAGAAACCAATACCGTTTTCAGGTCATTGCCTACAAATACGTTGTCGCTACGTAGGCTTTCTTTCACCTTGAGTTGGTAAAAATTGGCTGGTTTTGACCAACCACTGGGAGTTCTTTGCGATTTCTTCACCCCAATATACCCTTTGGGTGACCCCCAAATAATGAGAGAATTCACATTGGGTACGTTGATCATGCTACTGTAACCTTCGTTGATCGGGTGTCCCAGGTTTTGAGCTTCCGACCATCCACCACCAGGAGTTTTCTCGGCAAACCAAATGTCCTGGTCGCGTCGGTCACGACGGTACTCCAAGTTACCTTTGTGGCCTTCGCGGGTAAAATACAACCGCTTGCCACCAGGAGAAATGACTGGATAAGATTCGTCACTTTTAGAGTTGACGGTAATGCCCAGTTTTTCGGCTTGGGGGTATTGTATATTTTTATAATAATTGATTTTTTCGTTTTGGGCAATGGTAGCCTGACTCAGCAACCATAAACTAAAGCAAGCAATGCATTTTTTGATCATAACTAACAATAAGCTTTGTAAATAAGGGCCAAGGTAGAAGCCTGAAGGGAGAATGTCAATAGCAAAAGGGAGGCATTGACTTTAAATCTAACAAATGACTCTATTGTACGTTATCTTATTTAAAAATTTATAATCAAAAAAACTACTCTTTATGAATTACTTAAAAACATGGTGTTTTGTCGGGCTGTTGGCCTTTTGTGTAAGCTGTGGTGGTGGTACTGACACCTCCAATACGGACAATACAGATACTGCCTCGGCAAACACTTCCAAAGATACTGCTGCTACCAGTGGCACTCCCGACAAAACGACCAATGATTCGGAAAAGGCAACCAACGATGCCAACAAAAGCACTGAGCAGACTTTACAATTACCCGAAGATTTTAAATCGGCCATGCCGGGTTGGGAGCTGGTGCCTCAAGACAAATGGCTAAGTGGTGATTTCCAAAAAGCCATAGATCCAGAAAACAAGCTGGTATATGCCAACGAAATTATGATTCGAGGTCAATTCAACAACGATGACTATGAAGACATTGCTTGTTTTGTGATCAATCAAGATCAGAAAACCCGTCTGGTCATCATTCCGGGCAAAGAAAGTGGTTTTGGCAAACCTATACCAATCACTGATTTGGATGGTGACGTAAAAAACGAAGGCGCAGTATTGGGTATGGGTCTATCTAAAAAGCCTGCTGGTAAAGTAAAAACTTTAGCGGGTGAAATTACCATTGATGTCGATGGCATTGGCTATAGTCGTTATGGCAAGGCCGGAGGAATGTACTATTCTAAAGGAGGGAAGTTTGTGATGGTTGAAACGGCTGATTAAGCCATCTTGCCCTTTATTTACCCACTACATGTAAAAAACCACAGAGTTCAACCCTGTGGTTTTCCAAACATATTTACACCTATTCAAATTAAGAAAACTTCCTTTTCTTCAAGTACTCTCTTGTGGAGGAGAGTATGATATTCAAAGTATTAAATACCAATTTGAAGCAACTTGTGCCTTATAGATTCGCATGGTACGGTATCTCCCCTATGCTTTTTTTATTTTTTTTATTGAGTAGAAATCAGCATTTTCGCACCCAACCCACAAATCGTCACAAAAAGTATTTTAGTATAAATAACACCCACTTTGGTAGAAAAACCCAACAATAAAATGAGGAAAGGTTTAAATTATGATCGTCTAAACCGTACAAAAATTACCCAACAAAAAATTAGACACGATATTTTAAATCTACCTCCTATGGAACAACATGTTCGCCCCCTTCTATTTTATAAAACTGTTAATAGCTCCAATA
>CALDJV010001181.1 GCA_937899305.1 uncultured Cytophagaceae bacterium | reverse complement strand
AAACAATAAAAATCATCACTCAACCACACCTTTTGGTGGGTTGGTTTGAGGCGGTTTGGCAAATGCTTCGGTGATGAACCCTATGCCATAAGCCAACAATTGAGTCCAAACCGCTACTACACTCAGCACGCCTACTTCTGCATCTTTTTCTTTGGCCACCGCATCCGAAAATGCCAACAATGAGTAAAGGGCCAATCCAGAAATATGGATTAAAAATAGATTGAGGTTGATGAGTAAGGTAAGTGGCAACGAAAACACGCCTAGAGCAAATACCGCTGGAAAAAAATGGACGGCCTTGATTTGCCCTTTGTGGAAGCGGTTGATGTTGATTCGAGCTCGTCCAAAAAAATGGAGTTGCTTATAAAACTGACGAAAATTGGTGCGCCTTTTATGGTATACATGGGCTTCGGGAATGAGCCCTACCTTGAACCCACTATTGATAATACGAATGCTAAACTCAATGTCTTCGCCCATCTTGGGTAATATGTATCCTTTGGTTTTTTCGTATACTTCACGCGAAATACCCATATTGAAGCTACGTGGATGAAACTGCCCCCCTAATTGTTTTTTATTACCCCGAATCCCTCCAGTACTCATTGGCGAAGTCATGGCATAACTGATGGCTTTTTGGATTTTTGTGAAAGATTCAGCGGCCTTATCTGGCCCTCCATAAGCATCAAGGTAATTTTCGGATAAACGATTGTTCACAATTTCCAAGTATTTTTCTGGGATCAAACAATCTGAGTCAAATACAATGAAATAATCCCCATTGGCTCTTTCATAACCATAGTTACGCGCAAAACCTTGTCCACCATTCTCTTTGAAATAATAATGTATTGTCAAATGATCTGCAAACTCCGCCACGATTGATTCACACTTATCAGTGGAACCATCTTCCACAATAATTATCTCAAAGTTTTGATAAGTTTGTTTGGTCAAGCTATCCAACAACTCGCGTACTTCTTCGGGACGATTGTATACTGGAACAATGATCGAGTATTTCATGATTTTAATGATTGAGGTCCGGAAAATTTACGAATTGGAGTTAATAGGTGGGTTATCAGGATGGATCCCAATTTTTTCGGCCACTACGTATTCATGGGTTTGAGGTGAATTGACTACCATCATCTCACCCAGAAAACCAGCCAGGAAAAGCTGCACTCCAATCACAATGGTCAGTAGTGATAAATAAAACAGCGGACGATTGGTCACCGGAGTACCCATTTCGGCATGGCTATACACTGCCCAAAGCTGATCTATGATCAGCCAACTTGCCCCTAAAAATCCCAATAGGAAAAACACAATTCCCCAAGCACCAAAAAAATGCATCGGCCGCTTACGGAATCGAGTTACAAAAGTAATTGACAACAAATCCAGAGGGCCTCGGATGAAACGCTTGAGCCCACCAAACTTGGTAGTGCCATATTTGCGGGCCTGATGATGTACCACCTTTTCGCCAATTTCTTTAAAACCGACCGCTTTGGCAATGACTGGAATATAACGGTGCATCTCACCGTATACATCAATATTTTTCACGACTTGATTTTCGTAGGCCTTGAGTCCACAGTTAAAATCGTGTAGCTTGATGCCCGAAAACCAACGGGTAAATGCATTGTAAATTTTGGTAGGAATCGTTTTAGAGATGGGATCATGCCTGACTTTCTTCCAACCTGATACCAAATCATACTTTTCTTCTACAATCATTTTGTACAACGCTGGGATTTCTTCGGGGCTATCCTGCAAATCAGCATCCATGGTAATGACTACCCGACCTTGTGCATCTTTAAATCCAGTGTTCAAGGCAGCAGATTTTCCGTAGTTTCGGTTGAGTTTGATCCCTTTAAAACAAGGATTTTCGGCCGCAAGGGTTTGAATTACCTGCCAGGAACGATCTCGACTACCATCGTCTACCAGGAGCACTTCATAACTAAATTTATGTTTCTCCATTACCTGGGCAATCCATTTTCCCAATTCTGGCAATGATTCTTCTTCATCTAACAGTGGCACCACCACTGAAATATCCAAGTCTAGTTCAGGCACAATATATTTGTTTTAGAATATCCCATGAGTAACAAAGGTAAAAATTATAGTTGGATTATAGCACCTCGATACTTCAGTTACTTTTTTGATAAAACAATGACGCAATCAGGGAAAATATTCCCCCTACCACTACGATATAAAATATTGCAAATAGAAAAGTACCGACGGCTTCACGGTGTATCTCGCTTCCGGTGGGTTCATATAAAAATATGATGAGCAATGTGATCAAACCATATATGATTCCAGCTACAGCCGATAACATACTGCCTGCTCCCCAACCTTGTAGCCAAGTAAGCCGTCCTTTGTTTTCTTGACGAAACTTTTGAATACCTTTGATAATTCCAAAACCCAGTACTAAAAACACCAAGTTTTGAATATCCCAAGGGGCCGTGGGCCAAATAAACCGCAGCAGCGTAAAATACAATGTCATACCAATACCAGTAAAAAGGCCATACCTCAGGCCAATTCGTGCCGCAGAAGTATTGAGGGGGGATCGTCTGAGCATACGAAAACGTAAATTTGGTTTTAAACGAATGGCAAGTTAGCAATTTCTAATCGTATTTATGATTAGATTTTCGTCAATTGCGAAAGTGTATATCAACTTGATTATCAAAAAATGATGAAATTTTGTAATTTTACTTTCCTAAATTACCGGTCAAACCACCACTAAACCATAAAGTGTATGCCAGACACCAACGGACAAGCTCCAGCTCCTGTTCAAAATACGAATCAATCCGAACAAGAAGTTCCAGATTTAGAATTGCGGAGCGACGAGGTTCAAGAAATTTTAAGTTATATCCCCCATTGGATTATTCGCTGGGGTATCAGTGTGGTATTCATCACTTTTTTTGTCCTACTGGCGGTATCCTGGTTTATGAAGTATCCCGAAATCATCAACGCCAGTATTGTGGTAACCACCAAAAGCCCTCCCCAAAGAGTGGTAGCACGCGCTTCGGGGCAGCTCAAGTTATTGGTCAAAGAGGGGCAAGAGGTTTCGGCAGAAACTACTTTGGGCTACATCAAAAATCCCACTCGTTTTGAAGACGTACAACAACTGCAGCTCGAAATGGTGGCTTTTCAAAAAATACTTGATAACAACACTCGTAGCCTGACTGACCTGGAAAGCTTTAACCAACAATTTATAAAAAAGAAAAACTTAAAATTAGGCGAATTACAGGGCTACTATGAAACCTTCCTGAAAACATTCAAAGAGCTGTTGAATTTTTATGAGATTTCTAAACCAAAAAACCAAATTCAAAACCTCCAGGCTCAAATCAGCCAATATCAAAACCTGAATAAAAACCTTCAAGCGCAGCATTCGCTTATGCTCAAGGAACTAAAAGTGTTTAGCAATCAATACCGAGCCGATTCTACTCTGGCCAAGCAACAACTGATGGCTCCGCTAGACTTTGACAAAACCAAAACGGCCCTCTTGCAACAACAACGTTCACTTAGAAACGCCAATGCGTCTATTATCAGTAATGGCATTCAAATCAATCAAATCCGTAGCCGGATTGAAGAACTCAACCTTACTTTTAGAGAACAAGAACGTAGTTTCATTTTGACTACTCAAAATACCTTTCAAACCTTGCGTAGCCAAGTCAATATTTGGAAACAACGCTACTTGCTCACTACCCCAGTAGCCGGCAAGGTATCTTTTATGTCTTACTGGAGCGATAATCAATACGTAAAACCAGAACAACCAGTAATGGCAGTGGTTCCTCCTAACAAAAACTTACTTGGCAAAATCAATATGCCCATGCAAGGTTCAGGCAAGGTAAAAGTGGGGCAATTGGTCAACATTCGCTTTTTCAATTATCCGGCCGATGAATTTGGCATGGTACGAGGCAAGATAGAAACCATTTCGTTGCTCGCCCAGCAGGGTGCCGACCCTAAACAAGGCCCTATGTATACCCTCAATGTACAGCTTCCCAATGGCCTCCGCACGAGTTATGGCAAGCAACTGGATTTTCGCGCCGAAATGCAAGGTCAGGCCGACATCATTACCAAGGATTTGCGCCTGATTGAGCGTATTTTTAATCAGTTTAGAAAATTGTTTGAGAAGTTTTAATTGCTGCGGCATATGACTACAGCAGACATGGAAGCTTCATTATATCAACACTTTGAGCAGTATATCCAATTGAGTGACGTACTGAAAAAAGCGTTGAAAGGCAGTGGCCAATTTCTGATCTTCAAAAAAAGAGCGTTACTTCATCACGCTGATAGAATTTGTACTGAAAGTCATTTTATTTATCAAGGATTGGTCAGAACTTACTTTCTCAAAGATGGGAAAGAAGTCTGTGAATATTTCAGTGCAGAAAATGAATGGGTCAATTCTCCTCGTAGTTTTATGCACCAACAACGAGATATTTATTACATAGATGCTATAGAAGACACCCAAGTCTTCTCTATAAAACTCCATCAGTTGGCTTATCTATTTGATCATTTCCCAGAAATGGAACGCTATGCCCGGCTATCTATGGGAGGCATCCTATGGCATTGCTTAGATCGTATCAACTCTATGCACTTTACCACTGCTAAGGAAAAATACATCCATTTTTGTAATACACATCGTCACCTATTGCATCGCTTGCCTCTAGGAATGGTGGCCTCTTATTTGGGTATAGCCCAAGAAACATTGAGCAGAATTAGAGCTGAAAAGTGATAATTTGACCTAAGTCAAAGGTTTTTGGTTGTGAAACACACAAATTTGAAAAAAACACAATCAATGACCATGACCTACTTCAAGATAACCCCTTATTTGATATGGATCGTTTTGAGCCATTTATCCATCAAAGCATTCGCCCAAATTACTATAGACGCTCCTCAAACCCATAGCCTATTATACCTTGGCCAGGGAAACCAACAACCCCTCATTGTAGGATTGGGAGGATCAGAAGGAGGCAATGCCTGGGCAAGTAATCATTGGCGAACAACTCGACAACAATTGATTAAAAAAGGGTATGCCTTTTTGGCAATTGGATACTTTGGTAGTAAAGGGATTCCACAAAAATTAGATCAAATTGCTATAGAGAAGGTATATAACGCCATTCGAAAAGCAGCCAAACATCCCAAAGTTAACCCAAGCAAAATCGCCATTATTGGAGGCTCAAGAGGAGGAGATCTGGCGCTATTATTAGGCAGTTATTATCCAGATATTTCTTGTATAGTGGCCATTGTACCAAGTCATGTGGTTTTTCCTGGACATACCAATCACTTGACATCATCGTGTTGGACTTATCAAAATAAAGCGTTGCCTTTTGTGCCAGTATCAGAGGAAAGCATTCCTTTTCTTGTCAAAAAAGATTTAAGAGGGGCTTTTGTAACCATGCTAAAGAATACAAATGCTGAAAAAAAAGCGGTCATAAAAGTCGAAAAAATCAAAGGGCCTATTTTATTCATCTCTGCCATCCAGGACGAGATCGCCCCTACAACCCTCATGTGCGAAAAAATGGTTCACAGGTTAAAGGCCAAAAAATTCCCGTTCTACTTTAAGCATATCGCCATTCAAGGCAAACACGGAGCCCCTCTAAAAAACTTGAATGAAGTGTTTGCCTTTTTGCAAAAACAGTTTCCGGTAAAATAGCCCTTTATTTGTTCTATTGTTCCGCTTCGCTCATTGTTCAATGGTTAAATGGTTTTATTGTTACATTGTTCCGCTGCGCTCATTGTCAAATGGCTAAATGGTTGCGCAAAGCGACGCATAACTATGGA
>CALDJV010001180.1 GCA_937899305.1 uncultured Cytophagaceae bacterium | reverse complement strand
GCTCGCCAAGGCTCAGTTAATCAACAATTAAACATCAATAATCAATACGTCGCTTTGCGCAACAATTTAACAATGAGCGAAGCGGAACAATGTAACAATAGCAATAAATCATCGCTTCGCGCAATAATCAATCATTAAAAATCAATCATCAACAATTGAAAAATAAGCCAAAGGCGGAACAATAAAACCCTTACCAATCAAAAAACTAATTCATGTCCACCATTTTAAGGGCGTGCATACGATAGTTTTGAATGAGTGCTTGATAAAGCAAATCGCCTTGTAAACGATAACCAGGGCCGCTCAGGTGAATATAGTCACGACTGGAAAGTTTATTTCTGCGCCATTTTCTAATGGCGCCCAACCCTCCCATGATCGTGTAAATATCCCAAACCGCTAAATCCATTTCATCAGCGAGTTCAAAAATCATTCGGCTTGCCTTGTTGTTGCTGTAGTTGAAACGTCCCCGATACAGGCAGTCTCCAGGAGTAGTCAACAAAATAGACGCCTTGGGAGCGGCTCGCTTGATACGACTCAACAAGATGCTATAGTCATGTTTGAATTGCTTGGAGTTGAAGCGATGAGTATAGGCATCATTGGTACCCAACGAAATGATAATCAAATCGGGGTGAAGGCTTTTTACATTGTTGACTACCCGAGGGCTACGTAAAAATGATTTGACGGTAGCACCGTCGGCTCCTGCCGAATGGTATATAACCCCGCGTTGATCGCTTTCTAAAGATATCCCTTCTAGCACAAAAGATTTTTGTTCGGGGCGATTTTTATCCATAGCAATGGTGACTTGGCCAACGGGGCGCTTCAATAAAAACTCTACATAACCATCGGCTACAATGCGTTGAGGGGAAATAACTTCGTGAGGGGTAATTAGTTTTACCTGAAATGAAGCACGATTTCTAGTGTTGTAAAATACCTTTACTCGGGTAATTTGATAGCGAGTATTACCTCTATTGGGGTTTACTGTAAAACGGGCATTGGGATCGTATGTGGTGGCCGCCATTCCGCCGATTCCCCAAAGATCTGTTCTAGAAAAGTTGATGGACTTGCTGCCCGACCACTTCCCTGAATAAGAAGTTTTATAAGTGTGTGGGTCATAAGAGTTAGCCACCTTATGAGGAAAAACATATCCTCGACCAGCGATCCCCATGTTTGGCTGGTACATGAAATGTTTCCGAACTTGGTTGGAGAAAAAATCGGCCTTAAGATGTGAATCTCCTATGTGCATAATGCTTATACGATTGCGTTTGCCCTGAAGGTATTCGTCCCATACAGTATGAAAATGCTGGAGTGCTTTGCCATATTTTGGGGTAAATATTTGATTGTAATCGTATCGAATAAAAGGATATTTTCGCTCAATTATTGGGGTATTTGGCAACTTGGCCAAGTGTTGGTAACTAAACGAAGCCCAAAGACTGATGTATAGACTAATGATATAATTGATAGAACTTGTCATATTCTGAAAGTATGGCTTTGTACAGCATTTCAGAGACAATTTGTGCTCCTTTGCCTGTAAAATGAGTAAAATCTAAATTGGCCAGTTTGGGTTTGTTAAATACCCAGCTTGGCATTGAGTTTCGGCCTCCCATCGCTTCATATAAATCCCAGAAGGCACATCCTGCTTTGAATGCAGCTTTTTTCTGTGCATCGCGAATGAGCGGTACATTGGGGTAAGTTTCATAGCCTCCGGCTACTCTACGTGACATATCTGATACTCCAATAACCAGGATGCTAAGATTGGGATCAAGGCTTTTAAGAAACATCAATTGTTGGTAAAACATCCGCTCGTACCATCCATAATTTGTAAGTACATTAGGGACAATATTAACGCCAAATTGCAGAATGAGGAATTTCACATTCATTTTGCGAATTTGTTCACGGAAATGTTCTTTTTGAATACGGGTAAATTCTACCCCAGAGCTACCTCGGATAGGAATATTATCAAAAGCAATTCCCCGATTGGCATCCAGCGCTACCCCATATATTTGAGGGCTTTTGCCACCTGTTACCTTGATCTGAACCGCCTCTAATGGTTTAGAGAGCCTATGCTCATAATAGTTAAATCCATTAGAAGCAGGTATTTGTACTCTAATTGACGAGTCATTTCTTGCAAAAATTTGTAAGTCAAAAGGTTCTTTTGCACTCCTATAAAGCACTTTTATGTTCTGAACAGCCCTTTGTTTTGGAGTTGCAGTAGGTAAAGTGGTGTAATTAACCGTAGTGGTTACGCGAGTAGTTTTCAGAGGTTTAAAGGTATAACTGGCTTTTCTGAATAACGGTTGAGGATCGGAAAAATTATACTCGCCTTGATTGTAACCCAATGCTGGGTTGTAAAACTTGTAATATTTGCCCAATAAACCGTAATATTTAGAATTGGAACGACGATAACCCTTGCCAAAAAATGAAGACTGAATCCAGTTGGGGCTGGCCGTTTGGCGAAACGCAGACTTGGTGTGCAACTTGTCTACAATATCCAGAATACCTACACCTCCTCCTCCAAATTGCTGTTGAAACTTACCCCTCAAAAAATTGGTAATACGATCACCTTCAAGTTGTGAGTCCCCATAATGAAGTACCCGTACTACTTTTGGGGCGGTTCGGTTTTGCAATGTGTTGAGCGCCCTGAAAAAAGCAAATAACACCGTGTCTTGTCCTTCGGGGTACTGTATTTTTCGTTCCGCCTGGATTCTCAGTGAGTCAGGTGGGGTATAAGCTTTCAGTTTTTGTTGGATAGAATCAGCCTTGGTATTGCTACTGGTAGTAGAATCACTACCATTGTTACTACCCAATGTTTCCTTGGTTCCTGAGGTGCTTCCTTTGGTGGTTTTGCCTTTGGATTTATTAGGGTCATTTTGGTTGATAATGCCAGCGATGTTTTTATAGGCCTTTTTCTCAGCCGGTAGCACATCAGAAGGTTGAGGGAAACGAATGACCTGATTGTCGCTCAGTTTCATTTCTTTGGGTACCAGAAATGATACCACTGCCAAAATGGCGGCGACATAAACCATCAATAATAATATTCGGGTGGGCTTTACCATATCACTTCAACGTGCTAAATCAGGTACAAAAAAAACAAAATAAGCTGAATATTACAAATTAAACCAAGGTGGGTGTTTTGTTAAAACATTCAGATAATCAACCAGTTAGGTTTCAAAAACGAATTAAAACTAACGAAGGTTTAACAAAGTTAAGTAACGCGTTCGCAATAACTGTCCGATTTAGATTTATTCCTCTTTGTTACACTTCGTTCCTTTTATTGCCCGTAGCCCTGCTACGAGCGCAAAAAGCGCCTCGTTTAACTTTGAGCAATTGCATTAAAACTCGACACTTATTTTGAAAGCGTTACTAAGCTGGTGGAGTAGGCTCGATGACTCCATCTACCATCACAATTTTTCGATCGGCAAGTTCAGCAAGGTTCTCATCGTGGGTTACAACTACAAAGGTTTGTTCAAACTCATTCCTTAACTTTAGAAACAATTTGTGTAATTCTTGGGAGTTTTCGGTATCCAAATTACCACTGGGTTCATCGGCAAATACCACGGTAGGTGCATTGATGAGGGCTCGGGCAATGGCGGCTCGTTGACGTTCTCCTCCTGATACTTGGGCGGGGGTTTTGGGGGCAATTTCGCTGATACCCAATATAGACAATAACTCCAAAGCCCGTTGTTCTACGTCATTGCGTGATTTTTTAGACAAAAAGGCGGGTAAGCATACGTTTTCCAGAATGTTAAATTCGGGAAGTAAATTATGAAACTGAAACACAAACCCAATGTGCTCATTGCGAAATCGGGCTAATTTATTTCCTCTCAAGCGGTTAATGTCTTGGCCGTTCATCCATACTTCACCGTAGTCGGCTACATCCAGTGTACTTAATACATGCAACAAAGTACTTTTGCCTACTCCCGAGCGGCCTACAATAGATACAATTTCTCCTTTGCTTACTTGTAAGTTGATTCCTTTCAGTACTTCTTTCGATCCGTACGATTTGGTAATGCCTTTAGCTTCTATCATAATCAATGCGTTTTCAGGTTGCAAGTTACAGCATTCTTGCTGGAATTCGTAGTTCGGAAAAATGTTTAAACATTTTGTTTATTGTGTTTGTGTAAGTAAATTTGGGTAAAATCTTTATTCATCAACAAAATATGCATCGTCAAGACCAACACTATCTCGATAGACTAATAAAAGATTTATAAGTCGGTGTATTTTCCTACATTTAAAAACAACCATATGTATTACATAGATTTAATGGGTTACTATTATATGGTCATTGCTTCGGTGGTGGTCGTCATAGCTACAGCCAAGGAAATTGTGAAATACCGAAAAAATGGAGAAAAAAAGCTGTTTCAATTGAGCGTATCTCTGCTCATATTTATGCTCATTTTTATTCATAATTATTTCACTAACAATTGTCATTAAAGTACAAGCCTCTATATTGTTCTTCTGGTTGGTACTGATATTATTTTTTCGGAGAAATCTTGCAGTGATTTAAATTTTATTATTTTTTTCGTAAATTTGTGTTAAACATTTATTCATAAAACATATTCTTCAAATGCAAAAGTTATCCAAGCTGTGCAAAGGATTGGTTACAATCTATGCCTGCAAAATATTGTGCATCAGTGTCGCCTTTCTGATCCAATCTTGCCAACAAGTAGACCACTTACAACCTATTCACCCCCATCAAGCATCATTACTTCAATTTGAAAAAGTAGCCATGAGCACCTCCCAGGCACTTGACCAACAAAAAGTGTTGGATAAAGGCAAAGCGGTGCGGGTTTCGGATGCTGAAGTACAGCATTTGATGGCTCCATTACTCGAGAGTAGCAAACAACTTTTACAAAGTTATGGGGTGACTGCACAAGACATCACCCAAGAATTGTCAAACGCTGACGATCCCAAGATCATACTAGTAGCTTTGGCGATTTTTGCCCAAGAGAAAAATGAGCCAACTACAGCGGCTCTTCATTTAGACCAACTATTTGGTCATCAAGCCTTTGCTCAAAATGTCTCCATTGATAAAAAGCCTGATATGTGGACTTGTGCTGGTAAAGCATTAGGCTTGAATGCGGTTGCCTTAGTTTTCGCGAGGCAAGTAGATGCAACGGCTATACTTGGAGCTTTTAGAAAGGTAGCTGCTCGCACTTTAGGATGGTTTGGAGTGGTAGCAGCAGTGTATAGTTTTGCAAATTGTATGGGTTATATCTAAACAACAGCTAATATGTATTATATAAATTTAATGGTATTTTATTTTATGGTAATTGCTTCAACAGGAGCAGTATTATTCACAGTAAAAGATATTATTAAATATCGACGGAATGGAGAGCAGAAATTATTTCGCCTTAGTGGATCTCTTTTAATCTTTATGCTCATTTTCATTTACAATTATTTTACGAATAACTGTGGTTGAAATTGAACAAGGAGTATGTCACCCTTAAAAAACAAATACAATGATTCACACGATGATTACCATTATCGAATTTATCTTCATTGGTGCAGGGGTAATTTTAGTAGCTTTGCAAACGATGACTTACCGAAAACAAGGGGATCGTAAACTCTTTAGTTTGACCTTGTCTCTATTGATATTTATGGTTGTCTTTGCCATCAATTTTTTTGCTGATAAGATGCAATGATAGGGGTCACAATGTTTGCGATCATAAAAAACATGCCTGATTGATGTATACATTGATCAGGCATGTTTTTTTGTGATACTGTTACAAAATTTATTAAGTTGAACCCGGATGAGACCT
>CALDJV010001179.1 GCA_937899305.1 uncultured Cytophagaceae bacterium | reverse complement strand
ATCCAGAGTAAGGCTTTTTAATTGAGTTAAATCCGATAACGTATTGGGAAGCGTATTCAACCGATTATGGCCCACATAAAGGTGAGTTAACTTCTGAAGTTGGCCTATTTCGGGAGGCAATGTTTGCAGGCGATTATACCCCAGGTTCAAATGGATCAATTGGGAGAGTTGTCCAAGTGTAGGAGGGAGGTTTTGCAGATTGTTATGTTGTACATCCAATACTTGTAGGTTTTGTAAGTCTTCTAGGTGATGGGGCAACGCCTCTAATTGGTTTTGCGGCAAATGTAAGTGACTAAGTTGGGCAAGTTGGGTAATGGTGTTGGGCAAGCATTGCAATTGATTAAAGCCTAAGGTTAACTGTCGTAATTTTGATAGTTGCCCAATGCATTCTGGCAATACCTTCAATGTACTATGCTGTATCATCATTTCTTCCAGGTTTTGCAAAGTGGCGATTGCTTCCGGCAAAGTAGTAAACTGAGATGCCTGAATTTGTAGTTTTTGGAGGCGGCTACAAGTAAGTAGTGAAGTTGGAAATTCCTTCAAATCATTTCCTTCTATGCTGAGCTCCTTTAGATTTTTTAATATTTCGATGGGTTGCTGCAAAACTTTGACATCGTTTTTATTGATGTGAGATTTGGTGAGAGAGGGAAAGTATTGATGGTATTTGTCGGCGGAAAGACCAAACCACTGTGCATAGAGAGGAAATTTGGTGATTTGTTGTACAAACTCAAACTGGGTCATGTCCAAGCCATTTTTCAATAAGATATGTAACACATTTTGGGGGTGATAAGGGTAGGTTTTGAGGTATATTTTTATAAAACTTGTCCGGTCAATGGTATCAAACAATTCATTGCTGTCTAATTCCAGCAACACTCCTTGTTTGTCATAAAACTGACTGGCATAATAGGCTACTTGATGGTGTAAGGTTTCATTGGTGAGTTTTTGATACATCTGCTGAGCAACAAGTTGCTCTTCTTGTTCATAATTATCCGCAAAATAGGCAATGAAAAATACTTCGGTCAAAAATACCTTCTCTAACTGGAAAGTTTCCAATAACTGCAAACCCAACAACACATTGGTGGTATCATTGCTGTGCAACAACGCCCGCAAATTGGCCATTTGACGTTTTTCCATTTTTTGTAAATCTTATGAACAAAATGTATTTTTGAATAAACTGGATATCTATACCCTCGAGTCTTCCAATAAATTTATGAAATCAAACCCAAAAGCAACTTCCAGCGATGGGCATTTAATTTACCGCTTACTTGCCGAAAACTCAAACGATATTATTTCCCGTCACACCATTCAGGGAAAATGCTCCTATATATCCCCTAGGTGCTTCCAATTGCTGGGTCATCGTCCCGAAGCACTCATAGGCCAAAACCCTTGTGATTTTGTGCACCCTGATGATGTAGAAACCCTCAAAATGGCCTTCGAATCCTCTATGGATAACAAGGGCTACACGACTTTTGTATATCGGGTAAGGCGCAAAGACAACGAATACATTTGGTTCAAAACGCTGAGTAAGGTAATCAGAGATCGCAAGACCCACGAGGTAGTAGAGATTCTCTGTGTGTCGAAGGACATCTCGAAAAATAAAAAATACGAAACAGATATCATAGAGAGCGAGGCCCGATTTAGAAGGGCTTTTGAGTTTGCTCCCATTGGAATGGCCCTGGTGTCGGTCAAGGGGCGGGTCATGCGCGTCAACCGCTCTCTGTGTGTGATGTTCAATTGTGACGAAGACCATTTGGTAGAAGAACGGCTGATAGATTTTGTGCATCCCGATGACTCGGTGTATCTCACCTTTCGTGATATTCAACAACAAATAGAACAAACCGAACAGTCTCATTTTCAGACTGAACTACGCCTGGTTACCAGTACCAAACAGGTGATTTCGGCCATTTTGAGCATTTCATTGGTCAAAAACCGGGAAGGACAACCATTGCATTACATTTGCCACATTCAGGACATTACCAAGCGAAAAGCAACCGAAGAAGCGCTGGCAAATAGTGAACGTTTGTATAAAGCCATTGTACAAACCGAGACGGAATTGGTGTGTCGTTTTACTAAAGAAGGCATTCTTTCCTTTGTCAATGATGCCTACTGTCGCTATTTCAATCAAACCTCAGAAGATTTGCTGGGAGCCACGATTTTGTTGCCTATTCCAGAAGACGACCGACTCAAAATCCGAAACGCAATCGATGGTTTAACCCCAGATAATGCGGTAGCCAATTTAGAGTTTAGAATTATCATCAATCAGGAGGTGCATTGGCACAACTGGAGTTTTTGTGGTATATTTCACGAAGGCAGCCAAGAAGCCATCCACGTCCAAGCAGTAGGGCGAGACATTACCAATAGCAAACGCAATGAACAGCAATTGATCAAAAAAACCAGAGAGCTTGAGATCGCCAACAAAGAATTAGAAGCTTTTTCTTATTCGGTATCGCACGATTTACGCGCTCCACTACGCTCTATTGATGGTTTTTCTAAAATTTTAACTGAAGATTACAGCCCAACATTGGGAGAGGAGGGAAAACGCTTGCTGGGAATCATATCAGAAAATAGCAAACAAATGGCAGAACTGATTGATGATTTGTTGGCGTTTTCTCGGGTGAGCCGAAAAGAAGTAGAAAAAACCGTGTTTAGTATGACTGAAATGGTCAAAGGCATTGTGATGGAATTTAAGCGCCTCGAAGAAAATGAAACTGCGGAAGTGCTGATTAAGCCGATGAATCAAATCAAAAGTGATCGGGCTATGCTGAGGCAATTGTGGGTAAATTTGATTTCAAATGCGCTGAAGTTTAGTCAAAACAGTGTGCCTCCAGTGATAGAAATTGGGCAAATATTAAAAGATAACATTTACATTTATTATATTAAAGACAACGGAGTAGGGTTTGATATGCGCTATGTACATAAGGTGTTTGGGGTGTTTCAGAGATTACATCGAAAAGAAGAGTTTTCTGGGACAGGGGTAGGCTTGGCGATTGTACATCGGATTATCACTAAAAACAAAGGGAAAATATGGGTAGAAAGTGAGCCAAATAAAGGAACCACTTTTTATTTTACTCTGCCTCCCGAAAGCATCATCAAGGTGCCAAAAACCTCCAACCTCTAATTTGAATACATGAGTACAGAAACTGATATATTACTGGTAGAAGATAATGTAAACGATGCTGAACTGGCTATAAGAGCCCTGCAACGAAAAAATGTCTGCAACAAAATTCATCACGTGTTAGATGGCGAAGAGGCCCTGGATTTTATTTTCTCAAAGGGAAAGTATACTGATGAACCCTTTCCGGCCAACCTCAAGCTTATTTTGCTGGATATTAAACTTCCCAAAATAGATGGGTTAGAAGTATTGAAGGTGCTAAAAGAGCAGGAACAAACCAAGTTGATACCGATTGTGATGTTGACTTCATCGAGAGAGGAACCAGACATAGAGGAAAGTTACAAGCTAGGAGCCAATAGTTACATTGTAAAGCCGGTGGCCTTTGATAAATTTGTAGAAGCCATCGTAGACGTGGGTATGTATTGGGTCATTCGCAACCAACCTTTGCAGTAATGAATCATTAATATTTACCTGGAATTTTAAAAACACACTATTTTCAATCTTGAATTATGGATCAAGCCCTTAAGATTCTTCTGTTGGAAGACAACGTATACGATGCCGAATTGATTGAACGCGAACTGAAAAAAGCCAATCTGAATTTTGTGACCGAACGGGTAGACTCGCGGGCCGAACTACTTGCTAAAATTCCGGTATTTAACCCAGATTTCATTATTTCAGATTTTAATATGCCTCAGCTCAACGCCCTCGAAGCGTTGGAATTGCTTCAAGCGCATGATTACAAGATTCCTTTTATATTGGTGACGGGCTCGCAAACTGAAGAAGTGGCCGTAGATTGTATTCGCAAAGGGGCCAACGACTACATCCTCAAGTACAGCCTTACCCGGTTGCCTTCAGCCATCGAGAATGTATTGAAGAATCACGAAATAGAAAAAGAAAAGCTAAATGCTGAAAAAAGACTTAAGCACAGCGAAGAACGATATCGTTTTGTGGTAGAAAATATCAAAGAAGTCATTTTTCAGACCAATGAAGATGGAGAGTTTACTTTCTTGAATTCTGCTTGGGCAAAAATTACGGGATACACCAACCTGGAAAGCTTACAAAAGCCCTTGACTCGTTTTTTACACCCTGACGATCGGGTAAAGGTGTTTAATTTATACCAACAACTGTGGCATAATGAAACGATAGAAAAAAGATATGAAGTCAGGTTTGAGGCCAAAAATGGCCAGGAATTATGGTTTGATATCAACCCTCAGATTCTATACGATCAGGACCATAACATCATTGGAACATTTGGGTCGTTGCGAGACATCACTTGGCAAAAACGCTCCGAAAGACGCTTGAAGGCTTCACTGGAGGAGAAAGATATTTTACTCAAAGAAGTATACCACCGGGTAAAAAATAACCTACAAGTGATTGCCAGTATGCTCAGTATCCAGAACATGTACCTGGAAGATGAGCAGATGAAAAAAATTCTGGAAGATAGCCAAAATCGTATCTTTTCAATTGCCCTTGTTCATCAAAAGCTGTACGCATCCAACGACTTAAGCAGTATTTCGATGACGGACTATTTCCGGGAACTGGTAGGTCAGATTGCAGGCTTATACAGCGACGAACAAGTAGATATGGTGCTCGATGTTGAAAACATCAAGCTGGACATTGATACCATCATGCCAATGGGACTCATCACCAACGAAATCATCACCAATTCATTCAAGTATGCCTTCCGGGGGGTGGACAATCCGCAGATCAAACTAAATATTAGCCGAAATATGCGCAACCAAATCGTATTTAAAATTGGCGATAATGGAAGGGGGTTTCAAGAACCACCTAACCTGGATTGTCCTCAGTCATTGGGGATGCAATTGATCAATTTATTGAGTAGTCAACTCAACGCCACCCTGGATTTGAAAAATAGAAATGGGGTGGTGTATACCTTGATATTTACTGCCAAAAAACCGAAATAATTTGTAGCTTCGTTACTTCATTTAAACTAAATCAAAAACTATGAGAAATCTTCTGAAAGGAGTATTGGTATTGTCATTGGCCATTGCGGTAACTTCATGTGGCCTGACAGGTGGCAACAAAGACCAACTGATTGCAAAGTCGTGGGAGTTGGATGTAAAAGCGATGACTGCCAGCGATAAAAAAGAAAAAGATGATATTGGAAGTCAAATAGGGAGTTTACTTTCTGGATTGATGTCAAAGGCCATCAGGTTTGAATTTAAGTCAGATGGATCTTTCAATGCCAAATCACCTTTTTTTGGAACCAATAAAGAGCAAATAGGAGAGTGGAAAATCTCAGGAAACGATTTGATCTTAACGGTAAAAGGTGAAGACAAAACCATCAAAATTGTAAAACTTACTGAGAATCAACTGGTATTGGGAGGAAATGAAAAAGGTCAAGATTTTTATTTAAAGCCTGGATCTGAGTAAGAAAAGTAGCATTTATCTAATATTAAATATTTTAGAGCCACTTGACGAATTCGTTGAGTGGCTTCACTTTTTTGTCTGATATCCGTATACTCATTGAACGTGATTAAATCATTTTAAATAAAAACTATGAATCATATTATCAAAAGTATTTGGATACTATCAGTGATCACACTTTTATCAGCTTGCAGCCAGGAGACAAGCAATCGAGCCCAACTCATTTCCAAATCCTGAGAGTTGGATATAGAC
>CALDJV010001178.1 GCA_937899305.1 uncultured Cytophagaceae bacterium | reverse complement strand
CTAAATTGAAACAGTTTACCTCAATGACACCAGCCTTACAAAAAAGTTGCAGGTAAATAGATGGTAATGGTGTGAAACTTTACAATATGGAGACAATTGTAATTCCAATAGGAGTAATGGCTTGATTATGAGTGATTTGATGCAGTTAGGTGTTTTCAAAAAAAGTGCTGAAACCGTACAGGCTTTGTCCAAAACGGGACAGTTTACACAAAAAAAAGCGAGGCCTGAAGTCTCGCTTTTTTCATGGTAAAAATTAAGTAACTATTCGTTTCGCAATACCTGAGAAGGATTTATCTTCGCTACTTTTAGAACTTGTGAACTAATAGTAGCCAATGCAATGAGTAGTGCGATCAGTCCTGAGGCTAAAAACACATACCAGTAATTGAGCAGCTTGATATGGTAGGCAAAACTGTCCAACCAACGATCCATGCCATAAAAAGCCAATGGTAAAGCAATGCCAATGGCCATCAACACCAGAATGACAAAGTTTTTGGAAACAAGTTGCAAAATACTACTGACCGAAGCTCCGAGCACTTTACGGATACCAATTTCTTTGGTGCGTTGTTCGGCTATGAACGAAGTAAGCCCATACAAACCCAGACAAGCAATCATAATAGCGAGGCCCGCAAAAATCATAAACAAGGTAGCCTGTTTTTGTTCTTTTTGGTATAGTTGGGCAAAGCGTTCGTCTACAAATTGATAGCTAAAAGGGTGTTCAGGGGCAAACTTTTCCCAAGTTTTTTGGATGTAAGCCAAGGTTTCTTTAATGTTTTTGCCCTGCATTTTTACCGAAATGTTGGAATAACGATTGTCGTTGCGTATAAACATGACAATGGGTTTGACGGTTTCATGGATAGATTCAAAATTGAAATCTTTCATCACACCAATAATCTGACCCGTACGACCATTGTATTTAAAGCGAGTACCTACGGCATCTTCAGGGTTTTTCCAGCCAATCCGTTGGGCTGCAGTTTCGTTAATGAAAAACGCGGCTGAATCATCCGTTTTGAATTTTCGGGAAAAATAGCGCCCTTTGACCAGTGGAATATTAAAGGTCTCCAGAAAATCATGGTCTGCCCTCAGCGTACGTAGTTTGATATTGGATTTCTGGATAGAGTCGTTCAGTTCTACTTCCTCAGCCGCTCCACTAGAGTTGACTAACCTTTGAGAAGGAGCCAAAGTAGACCGCCCAAGGTTTTTGATCAATGGATTTTTGAGTAACTCTTGCCGAAAAGTTTCATACTTATTCCCCACACTGATATTGTTGCGCAGGTTAATGACATGGTCTTTATCCAGACCCAGCGATTTGTTGTTGATAAAAGAAAGTTGTTGATATACAATGGCAGTGCATACAATGAGTACAATAGAAACACTAAACTGACTGACTACCAATACTGTACGCAAGGTGGAGTTTTTGGAACCTGTTGCCAAGCGCCCTTTTAAGACCTTGACCGGTTGAAAAGATGATAAAAACAAGGCAGGATAAAAACCAGCCAATATCCCCACCAACAGCATAAAACCAAGCAGTAGAAAAATAATTCCAGCATTGGAGAAATAGCTCATCGATAAATTTTTGTCCACAAACTTATTCAAAGAAGGCAGGATGGCCTCCACCAAACCAATGGCCACCACCAGCGCAATCAGTGTCATCAGCACTGCTTCGCTTAAAAACTGAAAAATCAAGTGTTGTCGATAAGCCCCTACTACTTTGCGAATGCCTACTTCTTTGGCTCGGTTGGCCGAACGAGCTGTTGAAAGGTTGATAAAATTGATACAAGCAATCAATAAAATAAACAAGCCAACGATGGCAAATACATAGATATTATTGATATCACCATTGGCTTCTGCCTCTGAGTCCAGGTGAGAATGTAAATGAATATCAGTAAGCTTTTGCAAATACAAATGAGTAAAATCAGAAGCTTTTTGAGTATTAGCCTGTTTTTTACGGGAGGCTAGATAAGCTCCGTAAGTTTTATCGATAAAATTGTCCAGCTTACTGCTGATGTTTTTAGAGTTATAGTTGGGGGGCAGCAAAATATACGTCAAGAACGAGTTATTACCCCAATTTCTTTTCAGTCCTTTTCGGCCGTATATTTTTTTGTTGTCTAACGTGCTGAACGAAATGAGGTAGTTAGGGTGAAAGTGAGCGTTATCAGGAAAAGGCTCAAAAACCCCGGTGATCTTCAGGCTCATCTTTTGACCATTGTATTGCCACTTAAGTGTTTTGCCGACGGGATTTTCATTGCCAAAGTATTTTTTTGCCAAAGTAGTGGACAACATCAAGGTCCGGGGTTTGTTCAAGGCCTTGCTGGCATCCCCCTTGGTTACTTTAAAATCAAATACCTTAAAAGCACTGGGTTCGGCAAAATAGCCGTTTTGCTCCTTGAAAGATTGATCCTTGATTGTAAACAAATCATTGGAATTGAAAAAGCGAACAACTTCCTGAATATCCGGGAATTGTTGCTTAAGTAAGGGACCAATTGGCGGCGCTACATGACCTAGGTGCAACAGCGAAAGTTTGTTGTTTCCCCAAAAATCTCGAGTAACTCGGTAAATACGATCCGATTTGCTATGGAATTTGTCATAGCTGGTTTCATCGGCAATAAATAACGCAATGAGAATACAGCAGGTAAGCCCAACGGCCAACCCAGTAATGTTAATGAACGAGTAGACTTTTCGTTTGAACAAATTACGAAAAGCTACCTTGAAATAATTTTTGAACATGAGTAAAAAGGTTATATGGTTTTATTTGATGGTTTTTCATGAAATGGTCAAGATGTAATTTTTTTAACACAATGTCCATCTATGAACAAGATAGACGCCATTTGCGTTAAGTGTATTGATTTTCAGTTGTTTAATAAGTTGTCAAGCAGGGGCGAAAGGTACACAACCGTACAAGAAGTGTCCATTGGGAGACAGTTTGAGAAGTTTTAAGAAGTAAATTACTTTGTATTTCCATGATTATGTTGACTATGTTCATTCGCCAGACTCTTTGGTTATTTACCCTTTCAATGATTTCTTTTCTCATGGTATTTGCTTATGATGATGTAAGTTCTGATGTAAGATAGTATTGCGATGTTTTTCAAAAGTTTACATATTGTATCACCAAATAAAAGTGCGATAAAAAATAGATGTGTAGTACATCATTTTGATTCAGCACTCAGGTCTTCTAGGTTAAGTAATTTGTGCAAGTACTCCTGTTGATAGTTACAGGGAATGAAGCCATTGAAGTTACTTGTGGTAAATTTGAAATCAAGAGGACTTTCTTAGATAGTTTTTTTACCAAAAAATAATTTGAATGATGCAATATGATATTTCTGATGTAGAAGTACACGGTCAGGATATTTTAAGTTTTATGGATGCGCTATCTTTGGTTCCTACCTTGGGGGAACGAATTTTAGAGGCCGAGAAAATTGGTACCTTGAAGCATGGTGTTTACCGAATCATACCCGAAGAATGGTATCCATTAACCGATAAAATAAAAATACTTCAGCGGGTGCTAAGTTCTATTGGGCCTTCTATTCTTAGAAAAGTAGGCGAAAAAATTCCTGAAAATGCCATTTTCCCTCCAGACATTGATGACATACACAAAGCCATTGGTTTGATCAATGTGGCTTATCACATGAATCACAGAAAGGCGGGCAAAATTATGTATGACGAACAAACCGGAAAAATTACTGAAGGAATTGGGTACTATGGTTACGCAAGGGTAGAGGGAGAAAATAAGATTATAAGTGAATGCGCCAACCCGAACCTAAGTGAATACGATCAGGGAATTATTACGACGATGGCGCGGCGTTTCGAACCTTCTGCAAAGATAGAGTTAGACCCCACCAAACCTACCCGGAGAACTGGAGGAGACAGTTGTACATTTATTATTACCTGGAATGATATTTAAAAACAATCAGGTACTACTCATGCCTCGTAGTTCCTAACCAAACAATATTGACCCACAGTACCATCCCTCAACCTCACTGCTTTGCTACGCTATTCCATCTGGAAAATATTTTTATGGATTGATTAAGAGGACTTTATTCGATCCAAATGAGTTGTTTATATTGTTGCTGGTTAGCAGT
>CALDJV010001177.1 GCA_937899305.1 uncultured Cytophagaceae bacterium | reverse complement strand
CCTGACAACAAGCTATTGCATCAAATCTGGATTAGTTTATTTTTTCCGTTTTACTCAACATTAAAAACAGTTAAATAAAAAAATGAAAAAAATTATATTGGGTCTGTTCCTGGTAGTAAACTGGGTACAACAGGATGTCTTTGCCCAAAACCAACCCGCCTTTACCATCGCTTTTGGTTCTTGCAATCGTCAGGATTTACCCCAGCCCTTATGGAAAGAAATCATAAAAAATAATCCGAATGTATGGGTTTGGTTGGGTGATAATATTTATGGCGATACTGAAGACATGAAACTGATGAAATCTAAGTATGATCAGGTATTGGCTCATCCTGACTATCAGGCGCTTATAAAAACCAGCAAAGTACTGGGGATTTGGGATGACCACGACTATGGAGTAAATGATGGAGGGGTAGAATATCCGCAAAAAGAGGCCAGCCAACAGTTGATGTTTGACTTTTTGCAATACCCCCAAAACACTCCACTACGCCAACAAAAAGGCGCATACCATAGTCAGAGCATTACCAAAAATGGTAAAACCATTAAAATCATTTTGCTCGATGCCCGTTATTTTCGTGATCCAATCAAGCGCGTCAAAGGAGAGTACTTGCTCAATAAACGAGGAACCATATTAGGAAAAGCCCAGTGGAAATGGCTCAAAAAAGAGCTGACTAACAGTTCGGCTGATGTACACATTATCGGAAGTGGTATCCAGTTTTTACCTAAAGACCATCGCTTTGAAAAGTGGGCCAACTTTCCTAAAGAACGTAAAAAACTCTTGAAGTTGATTGCCAAAACCAAGGCCAAAAATGTATTGTTGGTAAGTGGTGACCGACATATTGCTGAGATATCTAAATATGAAGATTCATCGCTATCCCAACCACTGTACGAGATAACTGCCAGTGGACTCACCCACACTTGGGGAAAAAAACACCCAGAAGTCAATCGTTATCGGATTGGAGAGCTCATCGTTGCCCTGAATTTTGGGTTGTTCGAGTTCAATTGGGGAACATCTCCTAGTGTAACAGTAAAAATCAAAGGATTGGAAAACAAGACTTTACTAGAGCATAAAATTGAACTGCAAAAATAGAAAAAATGGCCAAATGGTGGTTTCATCCATCATTTGGCCATTTTTTCTTATTCCTATCCTACCTATTGGTTTACACCTTAAAGCCCATCACAAGTACATCGTCTACCTGCTCATGTTTGATACCTTCTTGGTTAGCACCTCCCTGTTTTTTTTCTAGCCAAGCCTCAAAGGTTTGCTCAAGGCGTGCCTTTTGGAGTGACATTGGTAAATGATGGATTGAAAGTAGTAAATCGCGGAACTGGCCCACCATAAATTTTTTACCTGCTTCGCCACCAAACTGATCTTGAAAACCATCCGAAAACATATAGAAAGTAGTAGGTTTTTCTGGGTTTATGGCAATGGTATGTGTGGTAAAAGTTCTTTGACCTTCTCGTTGCTCGCCGCCTATGGGATATTTGTCTCCTTTTATCAAATGTAGCGCTCCATCTTGGATGTATATCAAAGGATTTTTGGCTCCGGCAAACTGTACTTCTTGTTTTTGTTCATCAATGGTTACCAGTGCTACATCCATTCCATCTCGGTTACCAGTAGTGGCTTGCTTGAGCGCCAACCGTATATTTTGATGTAGTGCAGTCAAAACCTCATCGGGTTGGGTAATGCCTTGTTGTTTTACGATTTGGTTGAGGTAAGCATCACCTGCCATACTCATAAACGCTCCTGGTACACCATGTCCTGTACAGTCTACTGCGGCCAACACGGTTTTATGCTTTTTTACTGATTTAGGATTTAGTTGCTCTCCTATATTAGCAAACCAGTAAAAATCTCCGCTTACCACATCACGTGGCTTAAACATGACCATCGACTCAGGTAGCACTTGATGCATCCGCGTCAGTGAAGGTAGCAAGGACTCTTGAATACGATGGGCGTATTCTATACTATCTGTAATGTTTTGATATGCGCTTACTAACTTATCGTTTTTGTCTACAATTTGATCGCGTTGGGCGCTTATTTCGTGATTTTGAGCCGTAATTTCGTGATTACGTTCGCTCAACAAATCATGTGACTTACGTTTATCATCATATCTTTTATAAATCAGTCCTGCCAAGGTAAGCATCAAGAACAGCCCTCCACCCAATGCCGTATTGATCACCCGATTGCGTTGGGTATTGATTTCAGCTTCTCGTCTCAAGTTGGCAATTTCTTTCTCCTTATTGTCTGCTACGAACTCTGCCTGAATCTTATCCAGTTGACGGTTGGTGGTCATCGCAGTGAGGCTATCCCGCGACGAAATGTATAGCTTATAATATTGAAATGCCTTGGTAGCATTGTTTTTCGCTTCGTATACCTGGCTCAAAGTATTGTATACCTTACTGTATTGGTAAAAAGCCCTTTTGTTGCGAGTAATCAACTTCAGCCCCTTATCACTGTATTTTATAGATTCATCGTACATTTTCTTATTCTTGTACACCGTACCTATATTGATATAAGTATTGCCCAAGCTGAAATCGGCCTTCTTTTGGATATACTTTTTATCTTCTTTGGATTTACCCGCTTTTTTAAAGACTTTATCAAGGCCTTGCTCTGCTTTCTCTACTGATTTAAATAAGTATTCAAGCGCTTTGTCATAGTCTTTCACGAAATTGTAAGCCATGCCTATGTTATTGAGTAACACGTTTTCCATTTCGATGTCGGGCTTCTTTTCATCGAGTATCAAGGCTTCTTTGAAATGTTTGAGTGCTTGTTGGTGATCTTTTGTTTTGAGCGCCATGAGCCCTCGCATGTTCAGAAAATTCCCAATGGCAAATGTATCTTTCAGCTGATAAGCCAGTTTGAGTCCCCTCGAGCTGTATTCATCCAACAGTTTGTTTTCATCCAGCATGTAATAGGTGTCACTGATCGTCTTGAGCAACTTAACGGTGTGCTTGTCGTCTTTGGCTTTTTGATAATAGCCATATGCTTTGAAGAAGTGCTCGAGGGCTTTTTTGTGTAAGTCTCGATAGAGGTAGAGTTTCCCCGACTTGTAATGAATCTTAGCAATCATTTTCTGGTCATTCAATTGCTTACCAAGTTCCATCGCTTGGTAAATATAATCAATTGCCAGACTCAAAGAATCATGGTATTCGTCGGCTAGTTGTACCAAGGCGTTGATACGGGTAGTATCATAAGTTGCGTTCTTGATTACACCTTGCAAACTATCTATTCGTTCTTTTTTTAAATCATCAAGGGCGCTGGCAGTCAATGTACTTGAACAAATGATGATGGCCAGCATCAATATCTTTTTCATGGTTACCTGAGTTATATGGGCCTCTTATTACGAAATCAAGATAAATAATCAGTTCTTTGGTTATGGTTTTTCAGTTATATGTATGCAGGTTTGTGGGATATGTATTTGCTAATGACTAAAAAGTGGTTGGAGTATTATGTATTCAATTCAAATTTACAAATAATATAGGATAAAAAAATGATTATATATGTTAAAAAACATGTTAAACAGACTAATTACCAAATATTATATACATACAACCAGTTTTAACGTACGAAATTCACATTAGTTTGAAGCACTTACAGAGTGAGATTTATACTTATATACTATCAGACAAACGAATGGGTTACAAGGTTGCTTACATGAAAGCAAAAAAAACTACCCGATGGGTAGTTTTATGTATCATTAAGCAATGGTGTAAAATAAATTGCTATTGTTAAAGTATTCTGGAGTTAGCAATGCAATGACTTATTGCAATACTTAAGCGGTTATTCGTGAGATAAAACCTATTTGTGAAAATAATGATTTCCTCTAAGCCTCTTTTTTCTCTTCACCAGTTTTTTCAGCTTTGTAAGTGCTGCCTTTTTTGCGTGGTCTTACTTTACCGTAACTACTCAAGAAAATTTTCCCTTTACGGGTCTTTTTGTCTCCTTTTCCCATGTTGATATATTTTAATTACTTGAAAATGATTTTCTCTAAAGAGCTGGCAAAACTAGCCAAATAAAGATTAAGTTAAAAATTGACCTCCAAAAGATTCCGTAATTTTCGTATATAATCTTCTTT